>NZ_CAMLGT010000015.1 GCF_946479605.1 uncultured Lacibacter sp. | reverse complement strand
CAACAGCAGGTTTGTGTGCATTGCCTGTAACAGTAAATGTAACAGTAACACCAAACTCAACACCAACGTTTAGTTTTGCTACCACAATCTGTGCAAATGCAACAGCGCCAACTTTACCAACAACATCAGATAATGGTGTAACCGGTACATGGAGTCCGGCAGCAGTAAGCAATACAGCGAGTGGTAGTTATACATTCACGCCAACAGCAGGTTTGTGTGCAATACCTGTAACAGTAAATGTAACAGTAACACCAAACACAACACCAACGTTTAGTTTTGCTACCACAATCTGTGCAAATGCAACAGCGCCAACTTTACCAGGCACATCAGATAATGGTGTAACCGGTACATGGAGCCCTGCAACAGTAAGTAATACTGCAAGTGGATCATATACATTCACACCAACTGCAGGGCAGTGTGCACTACCTGTAACCATTAATGTAACAGTAAACCCAATCATTACACCAACGTTTAGTTTTGCCACAAGTATATGTAATGGAGCAACAGCACCAACATTGCCGGCAACATCAAACAATGGTATAACCGGCACATGGAGCCCAGCTACAATCGATAATACAACAAACGGATCATACACGTTTACGCCAACAGCAGGACAGTGTGCTGCACCTGTAACCATTGATGTAACTGTGAACCCGATCCTTACGCCAACGTTCAGTTTTGCCACAACCATTTGTGCAAACGCAACAGCACCAACGCTGCCGGCAACATCAAACAATGGTATAACCGGTACATGGAGCCCTGCAACAATAAGCAACACTGCAAGCGGCACATATACGTTTACACCAAATGCCGGACAATGTGGTTCCGTAACAAGCATTAATGTAACGGTAACACCTAATGTAACGCCAACATTCAGCTTTGGAACAACATTAAGTATTTGTAATGGCGATGCAGTTCCTGCTTTACCAACAACATCAGACAATGGTATTGCTGGTACATGGAGCCCTGCAACAGTAAGCAATACAGCAACAGGTACATATACCTTTACACCAACAGCAGGTGTTTGTGCAACTACGCAAACATTTGTTGTAACTGTGAACCCGATTCTTACACCAAACTTCAGCTTTGGAACAAGTGCATCCATCTGTATTGGCGCAGCAGTACCCGCATTGCCTGCAACATCAACCAATGGTGTAACAGGTACATGGAGTCCTGCTACAGTAGATAACCAGGCGAACGGTACATACACTTTCACACCGTCGGCAGGGCAGTGTGCAACAACACAAACTTATACTGTACAGGTGAACCAGGTTCCATCTGTAAATACACCGGCAAACATTACTGTGAATGATGGGGCTGTTATTCCGGTAAATACAATCATTACAGTTCCTGCAACAGGAGTAACTGTTAACTGGACAAACTCTAATCCTTCAATTGGTTTAGCAGCATCAGGAACAGGAAATATTCCATCGTTTACAGCAGTAAACCTGGGTAATACAGATGTTACAGCTACCATTACCATTACACCACGCATCAATGGTTGTATTGGTACACCCGTAACTTATACCATTACCGTAAAAGCATTGAATAAAGATGTATTTGTGCCAAACGTATTCTCGCCAAACAATGATGGTAAGAATGATGTGTTGCTGGTTTATGGTAATTACATCAATCGTATTGAAATGCGCATCTTTAACCAGTGGGGCCAACAGGTAGCGTTTATTAACGACCGCAGCCGTGGATGGGATGGTACACATAAAGGCAAACCGCAACCGGTGGGTGTGTATGTGTACGCATTACGTGCTGTACTTACCGATGGCCGTACCGTTGATCTGAAAGGTTCAATAACACTTGTACGATAATTATTACCAAACCTGATAATCCTATTTAAAATCTTATATCTGCATATACAATGAAAAATAAATTCATCACACAACACGGTTTATTGACAGTATGCCTGCTCATTGCAGGAGTGCTCCAATCCGTTGCGCAGACAGATCCGCATTTTACCCAGAACTACACTTACCCAATGTACACGAACCCTGCCATGACTGGTGGAAGCGATGGTGACTACAGAGTATCGGCAGTGTACCGTAACCAATGGGGTTCTGTATCTAATCCCTACCGCACAGCAGGTTTATCATTTGATACACGCACCAATAAAAATATTGCTGTAGGTGTAAACCTCATGAACCAGACAGCAGGCGATGGAGGATTCAACTATTTCAACGCTTATGGCTCTGTTGCCTATACGGGTGTAAAATTTGGTGTAGAAAATGATCACCGTCTTGTACTTGCATTACAGGCAGGTCTCATCAATCGTCGTGTGGATCAAAGCAAATTCAAATGGGGCGATCAATGGAACCCGATCACCGGTTACAATGCAGGTAATGCAACATCAGAATCGTTTGCCAATACAAACTCAACAGCGTTTGATGCAGGTGCAGGTGTGTTGTATTACGATGCAACGCCGGATAAAAAAACAAATGCATTTGCAGGGCTTTCTGTATTTCATATCAACAGACCAAAAGACCCGATCATTTCTTCGGGTAGTGTAGCGTTGAACACAATTCCTCTCCGTTATGTAGTGCACGGTGGTTTAAGTTTCAACTTATCTGAACGCACCAGCATTGTGCCGCATGTGTTATACATGCAACAAGGCACTGCCATGGAAGCAATGATTGGTACTTATGTGCAGCTGAATGTAAATGAAGAAACTGATTTTATGTTTGGCGGTTACTATCGTTTTAAAGATGCTATTGCCCCTTTTGTGGGTGTTGACTGGAGAAATTTTATTGTGGGCATCAGTTATGATGTGAATGCATCAAAGCTGGGAGCCATGACAAGAAATGTAAACAGTTTTGAATTAAGTCTTTCTTATATCAAACGCAGCGGCACAAGAAGCATTTTCGACTGGATCCGTTGTCCACGTTTATAAAAACGAAGCTGTACTAAAACTTAATGAA
The DNA here is from genome assembly GCF_946479605.1 of uncultured Lacibacter sp. The sequence continues at coordinate 26,759 of NZ_CAMLGT010000015.1, read as the reverse complement.
GATCACATGAAACCCAATATCACTCTTCAGCAAACCAAGTCAACAATGAACACGTTCTATAAAACAGCAGGAAAATTATTCCTGTCATCTTCCTTTACCTGCATGTTGCTTTTCCAGGCACAGGCACAGGACAAACGTATTGTGCAGGCCAATGCATATTATGCATCGGGCGATTATTATACAGCTGCTCAATTGTATGAACAATTTTTGAACCCTGCAGTAAAAGAAGCACCCAAAGCCAACTTTCCACTGAATGCAAGACGCAATCGTCAAGAAAGCGGTATGGGGAAAGGCATTACCCGTAATGATCTGCTTTACAGACAGGCAGAAAGTTTTCGTCTTGCAAATTATTTTCCACAGGCAGCTGAACGTTATAAATCAGTAGCAGAAAACGATGCAACAACTTACAACGATGCCTGGTACTGGTATGCGGTATGCCAGCGTAGCCTTGGTAAATACAATGAAGCAGAAGAAAGTATAAACAAGTTTTTGAGTAACACTACCGCTAATAATTCATTAAAGACCGCTGCAGAAAATGAACTGCAAACATTGAAATACATAAAGGCACAGTTGCTCCGTCCGGATACAGTGATGTACAGCATCAACCGAACAAGCTTAGCTGGCGGAAATGGCAATGGCGTATTTGCGCCGGTACATGTAGGCGGCAAACAGTTTTTAATTACCAGTACAGTAAAAGATACGGCTGTTGCTGAAGGAGTAAATCCTTATCACAGCCGTGTGTTTCCGGCAACACTGGAAAACAATGAATTTAAAATCAGCGATGCTGTTTCGTTTGCATCAACTGATATGCTGGCAAACCAGGGCACAGCAAGTATAACAGCAAATGGCAACAGCGTTTACTTTACACAATGGAAACAGGTAAACGGTAAAAAGCAAGCCGCTGTTTATGTATCAACAAAAAATGCAGATGGCTGGAGCACACCGGTTGAACTCTCGTCAGTAAATAAAGAAGGCTTCAGCAGTAAGCAACCGTTTGTTACAACAGATGGGAAGTACCTGTTCTTTTCATCAGACAGGCCTGGTGGTGCCGGAGGTTTTGATATATGGCTCGCACCATTACGCACCGACGGTACAACGGGTGAGGCTGTGAATGCCGGCGCTGTTATTAATACAGCAGCTGATGAGCAAGCGCCATTCTATCACAGCAACAGCAGCACACTTGTTTTTTCATCAAACGGAAGACAAGGTATGGGTGGCTTTGATCTGTACACATCAACCGGATGGGAAACTGCATGGAAACCTGTGGAGAACATGGGCTATCCTGTAAACTCTGTTCGTGATGATGTGTATTACCACACAACCGATAAATCATCTGTGTTGCGCAATGCAGTATTCAGCAGCGATCGTGGTTCAGAATGTTGTTTGGAAACATATACCTTAAGTAAAGCACCAAAGAAAAAAATCATCAGCGGATTGGTGCTCGATAAAAAAGATAACCAACCGGTGAGTGGTGCAACAGTTGTATTAAACCATAACGGAAAAAACATCAAAGCAGTTACCGATGCCAGTGGACGTTACACCATGGAACTTGATGCTGATGCTTCCGGCACTGTAACTGTAACCAAACACCGTTACAGCGATAAACAAACTGATGTAACAGTTATGAATACCGATGAAAGCGATTGGAGCACCAGCAAGTACATCAATAAAGATATTGTACTTGACCGCAAGATCATCCTTACACCGGAGACAGTTGTTACTGTTTATTTTGATTTTGATAAACACAACATTAAACCTGATGCAGCTTTCAAGCTCGATTCGTTGTACGACATACTGGTGAAGAACCCGGGCGCTATTGTACAGATCAGCGGTTATACTGATGGATTGGGTTCTGTTGAATACAATAAGATATTATCTGACCGTCGTGCTAAATCCTGTGCCGATTATTTAATAGCAAAAGGCGTGGATTCATCTCGCATCAGTTTTGAATCATTCGGCGAATGTTGCCCGCTTGAAATGGAGATCATCAACGGCCGTGATAATGCCGATGGCCGTGCCAAGAACAGAAGAGGATTGATCAATATTTCATATCCACCAAAAGAAGAGGAATAGGACTTTCGTATAAAATGAAAAGCCGCATTGAGAGATGCGGCTTTTTATTTCAGTTTAAACAGCTTGATACAGATCCTCTGTCTGCAATTCAACCGACAACATAAATCCGTTACCGGGGCTTGTTACAATATCCATTGCCCCATTGTACACACTTAACCGGCTGGCAATATTTTTCAAACCTATCCCATCTCTGGTTGCATTGGCTTTCATACCAACCCCATTATCACGGATTGTTAAACGAACAGTCTCTTCTGTTGAAGCAAGTGTAACAAATACTTTAGATGCATTTGCATGTTTAATAATGTTCGTACACTGCTCCTGTGCAATCCTGTAAAGAGTAAGTTTTTGCTTTTCTGTCAGATGGTCTTCTGTAAAGGCCTTCAGTTCCATTTCCAGATCGATGCCGGCAATGGTCAACATGCTGTCTGTAATTTTGTAGATCAACTCAACCAATGTATCCTGGCTTAAATGTGGCGTCACCATTTCATGAGCAAGACGCCTGTTTTCATTCATTACCTGGTCAATGGCATCCACACACATCGGCATGTATTGGGTATGCTTTTCTGGATTGTTATGAATCATCTGCAACAGCAATTTTGTACCGGCAAGTAATTGGTTGATGTTGTCGTGCAGTTCCTGACCAATAGCGTTTCGTTCTTTTTCCTGTGCATCTATTGCCGTAGCCGTTATTTCCCTTGCTGTTTTTTTCTCCTGCCGGATCAATTGCTGTTGCAGTTCTTTTCGTTCTGAAATATCCCGAATGTAAGCGCAGGTAAAACTGTTATTATCAGTCAATACTTTTATAGCAAAGAACTCAACAGGAAACTCTTTGCCGGATCGGTTCAATAAGGTTGTTTCTATGATGTGATCCAGGCTTTCAGTATTTCTTGCATGCAGGTAATGCAGCATTCCTTTTTTTGCTGCTGATCGATAAGCGGCCGGAATAATTGTTTCATAGAAGGGCGTTGCTTTTATTTCATCAAACGACCAGCCGAAAAGTGTTTCTGCCTGGTTGTTCCAGAAAATTATATTGTTGCTGGTATCAACACAAATAATCGCATCGAGTGAGGAGTTCATCAGTATCCGCCTGATTTCTTCACTGTTGCGGGCCGCTATTTCATTTTTCTTTTGCTTGGTAATGTTGCGGATAAAAACCGACAAGCCATCGCTTGACGGATAGATATGATTTTCCTGCCAAAGATCAAGTGCCGGGTAATGATCGGTATTGGTTACATAAACCTGTTCGTTCATTGCTTTTTCAAATGCCCGATAGGTGTCTGAACCAACTGCATCAGGAAAAATTTCCCAAACCGCTCTCCCGATCAGATCCTCTGCCCGTTTATGAATTAACTCTTCCGCCTGTTTATTCAGGAATGTATAACGAAATTCATTGTCAACTGCAATGAAGGCATCACTGATGCGTTCAATTAATGTTTTGAATTGCTCCTGGCTGCGTTTTGCTTCCATTTCAGCCATACGTTTTTCAGTAACATCTTTGAAATAGATTACCAGGCCGTCCGTTGCAGGGTAAATGCTGATCTCGGTCCACCGTTTAAAATAGTTTGAGAAGCCTTCATACATGACTTCTTTTTGTGTGCGCATGGCCTGCTGAAAGGCATGATAAATTTCATTTCCAACAGTTTCAGGAAAACACTCCCAGATATTTTTGCCAATAACAGATTGATTACTTTGATTGAACAGTTGAGCAGCGTTTGCATTGATATAGGTAAAACACCAATTGTTGTCGAGTGAAAAAAAGCCATCGGAAATCTGCTCAATCATTTTCCTGAAACGCAGTTCTCCTTCCAGCGCTTCTTTTGTTTTTTTCTCAACTTTCTCTTCAAGTTGTTCTTCCGTTTGTTTTAATTTTTTAAAGTACAAAGTGATCCATCTGAAATTGAGAACAAATAATCCGAAAATGATCAGTAGCATCGCAAACAGGAACACATTCATTTGCCGGACTGCCTGTTCATTGTTGCTTCGCTTTTGTTGCAGATATGCATTTTGAAGCGCATTTATTTTAACCCCCAACTGACGGATGCTGTCAGTATATCTTTTTCCTGCACCACTTATAACAAGTTCTTTCGCAGCGTCCGGATGTTCCTGCATGGCTGTTTTGATCATTAACCTTGAGAATACGATCCGTTTACTTAGTAATGGTTTTAAAGAATCAATAAAAAGTGATTTGACAGCAGGATTCTGAATACGACTCTCAAGCTGGGTACTGTATAATTTCAGGTTTCGTTCAGAAGCATACAAGGGTTCAAGAAAACTTTCATTGCCCGTAATCACATAACCACGTGCACCTGTTTCGTTGTCGAGTACGGCCAGCAATAGTTGTTGTATTTGATAACGGATATCTTCTGAGTATTTTACTTCCCGGTTGGTATCCTTCAGTGTTGCGGTACGGCGAATCGTTATGTACACGATCGTTACAATCAGAATTGAAAAAAGGATTAAGGCTGCAAGCAATATACTTCTAAGCGTTAATTTCATGGTTTCTCTACTTAATATAAACGACTTACAAACTGTGGAGACTGTTGCGTTCAATTGATCAGGAAGCGTTCTTAAATGTATAAAACATGTTTAAGAATTACAAGTATTTTTAATCCGTTTTCTTTAACAGAGTTGCTTGAGCTGATTTTTATTGTATTGAAGAACGGAAAGAACAAGTCTGGAACCAATAGCAGAAACGTTTCTGCTAATGTGGATTTTGCTTGTTGACCGGGAGCTTATTTGGAAAGTATTCTTTTCTATTGGTTGTGTAATACTCACAGGTACAACAATGTTTTTTGAACATTATTCAACTTGTATATTGTTTGACGCAACAGGAAAAACTCATGTACGCATTACAAAGCCGCCAGAGTTCATAGATGCAGCACGATAAAACAAAAGCTCTATCAGTAATAGTGCGGGTATCTTGTATTTTAAGTTTTTTATTTCTTCGCAGTAACAGTATAAGTCCCAACTTCACTTCCGTCATCTTTCAACATGAAAACATTCAGTTGTTGTTGATCAGCTTTTACTTTGATCAATGTGCGCTTGCCTGCACTGGGTCCGCCACCAATGATGATCGGATAACTGTGTTTGCCTTTTACCGGTGGATGTACACCATACGTATGTGTGTGCCCGCAAATGAGCAGGTCAATCTTATATTTATCAAACAAAGGCGTAAATAATTTTCTGCAATGCAAAGTACCGTGTGCATCTTCTGTATAGAATGGCGGGATATGCATCATCACCACCTTATACTTTGCTTTCTTAAACGCTTTTGATTGCAGTTGCTGTTCAAGCCAGGCCGCCTGCTGAATACGGAACTGATCGAAATCAACAATACCTGCATAAACAGGATGTGTATCTTCCTTATCTTCTCCTGTATCAAGCGCAATGGTAAAAACCGGTCCTGATTGAAATGAAAAGTATGCGCCATATGGTGCTGAAAAATAATCTTTTAACTGGCGGGCAAACTTTCCTCTTGTTTCATGGTTGCCACGCACAAACAGCATCGGTTTTTCTGTTGCAAAGGATACGGTACAGGGAGTAAGTAAATGATCAATGATCTGCTGTTCGTTGGTTTGGTAATCGAACATATCACCATTCAGAAAAACATAGTTGTATGGATCATTCTTATTCAGATCGATCAGGTGTTTAAAAGATGCTGGTCTGTCGTGAATGTCATTCAACACCAGCCATTGTGTTTCCTTTGCTGAAGGGTCGTATGTTGTAAAGGAATGTTCATCACTTGTAATTTCTTCGCCGTAAGTAAGTTTGTACGGTTGAAAGTCTTTGATCTCTTTGGCTATTACTTTGTACTGGTAGGTTGTGCCGGGTTTTAAACCGGTGAGTTTAATTTCATGAATACGGTTGTTGGCATTTACCAAACCATCAGTTATGGCATGTGTTGTTTGCACAGGTTTACCCGGTTCGTTATACTCTATACGACAATATGAATTTTTATTGGAGATACAACGAACATACATTGTTGCATGATCAAGACAAAACAGGTAGGGCCTGGTAAGAAAAATATGTTCGTTGTTAACTGACGATCTTTCTCCTGCATGTACAGCCACAGGTAATCCTGTAAGACTTACAGAACCAACAGCCGCTGCCTTGCCAATCATATCAATAAACCCACGGCGACTTACACTATTCTTTTCTTGTTGCATATTGATCAAGATAAACTTTAGGAAAGGCTGTATTTCTTTTTCAAGCCAACTTTATGTCCGCTCACAGCAAAGTAGAGAATGTATAAATAACAGGGCATTACTGCAATGAAGTAAGACAGTTGAAAATCAAGTTGCAGGTTGTCTTTTAAAAAGGCATAGATCATTGGCCACACTGCACCACCGGCAATACCCATGATCATAATGGCTGAACCTGTTTTGGTAAATTTACCCAGGTGACTGATGCCTAATGGAAAAATAGCAGGCCACATTAACGAATTGGCCAGGCCTAACAATGCAATAAATGTAACGGATGTATAACCACTGGTAAGGTAGGCGGCAATACTGAAGCCAATGCCGAGTATAGCACACACACGCAAGGCCATTTGCTGTGATAAATATTTCGGGATAGTGATAATGCCGATGAGATAACCCAACAACATACCTCCCAGCGTAAGTGAAGTAAAGAACTTGGCAATATCGGCACTGATGCCCAGCGATTTTCCGTACACACCAATAATATCACCAGCCATTACTTCTGCAGCTACATATACAAAAATGCAAAGCGCTCCCAGGAACAGATGTGGAAACTGAAAAATGCTTTTGTGATGGATCACTTCGCCACTTGTTTCATCCACTACATCTTCTTCTACCTGCACTTCGGGTAATGCTGTAAACTTTATCACCAACGCAAACAGGGAAAACACAATAGCCAATACAATGTATGGCATGTTTACACGGCCCAATACTTCCTGCAATAGTTGCTCTTTTGCTACACCGCTTGCAGCTTCAATTTTTTTCTCAATTTCTGCTGCATTCTTTAAAAACAGGGTACCCATAATTACCGGCACCAACATGCCTGCAGCTTTATTGCACACACCTGCAATACTGATGCGCTTGGCCGCACTTTCAATAGGACCGATAATAGTGAGGTAAGGATTAGATGCTGTTTGCAACAATGCCAATGCTGAACCTTGTATAAAAATGCCTGTTAAAAAAAGTGCGAATGAATTTGCTTTTGCAGCAGGGATGAATAATAATGAACCAAGTCCAAGAATGAGCATACCCAGAACAAGTCCGTTCTTAAAACCTGTTTTCTTTAAGATCCATGAGGAAGGAAGTGCTAAAAAGAAATAAGCCATGTAAGACGAAAACGTAACAAAGAATGCCTGGAAGTCACTCAGGCCAAACGACAGTTTAAAGAAAGGGATCAATGTTCCGTTGGCCCATGTTACAAACCCGAAGATGAAGAAAAGGGCACACACAATCACCATTGGAATAAGATTCGTTTCTTTTTTCTGTGCCTGTTGTTGTATTACGTTTTGCATTTGTTGGTTTTAGGATTATGAAAATAAGCTAAACGTAATGCATTGCAGAAAACAAACGGTTGCACAAACAAAAAAGCCGCATCATTTAAATGATGCGGCTTGCTATCCAGCTATAACTTTTTACTCTTTTACTTCGGTTGTCACTTTTGGTGCGGGCTTTGTCCAGCTGCCTGCATCCAATTTACGAGGTGTAGGATACACTTCATCCAATGTATTACCATCGTACAATCTTCCGTTCTTCACCACATAACGGATGGTATTGGTGTTGCGGATATTTTGCAGCGGGTTTGCATCCATGATCACTATATCTGCAAGTTTGCCTTCTTCAATACTGCCCAGTTCTTTATCAAGACCCAATGCTGTTGCACCAAGAATGGTTGCTGTGCGCAATGCATTCATGTTGCTCATGCCACCACTGGCTACACTCCATACTTCCCAATGATAGCCTAATCCTTGCAACTGACCATGACTGCCGATACCTGCTAAACCACCTTGCTGTACCACACCGTTTACTGACTGTGCATGTTTTTTAAACACATGATCTTCCGGTGTAAACCATCCCCCCAATCCACCGGCACGACGGCGAGATTTTGCACTCATTTCTTCATAAGGTGTAAAGAAGTTGAGTTTCTTATCATGCACCGGGCTTTCGGTTGTGTAATAGTAATTCTCTGCCCATGGGCCACCATAAGCAACAAGTAACGTTGGCGTATAGGCCATTTTACTTTCAGCAATGGTTTTTGTAAGATCGCTGTACAACGGGAAAACAGGAATAGCATGTTCATGACCGGGATAACCATCGAACAGCTGTGTTACGTTGAGTTTGTAATCCAAGCCACCTTCGGTTGTTGGCATCAGCTTTTGTTCTTTTGCTGCCATGATCACCCATTGACGATGCTGCCTGTTACCTACTAAATACATTTTAATGTACTGTGTGTTGTAATACTTGCTGTATTGTTTCAACACATTGCGTGTTTGCTCCAGGCTTTTTAAATTATACATCCAGAAACCAACACCAGGACCTGTGCTGTACACACGTGGGCCAGGCATTTGTCCTGCCTCCACCATATCACTCCATGTTAACACATCTGATGTGGCTGTTTGCGGATCACGGGTTGTTGTAACTCCATAGGCAAGATTGGCTGCATAGATCCATGATGTGTTTTTATGCAAACCCCAGTAGGTCCACATGTGCGAATGTGTATCTACAAAACCTGGTGTAATGGTTTTGCCTGTGCAATCAATTTCTTTTGCACCTGCCGGAACGGATAGTGTACCTGTTTTACCAACAGCTTTGATGCGGTTGTTTACAATCAGCACATCACCATTTTCAATCACCTCTTCACCCTTCATTGTAATGATGCGGGCATTTTTCAACAGCATGGTGCCGTTCGGCATATCTTTTTGATAATATACTTTCACTTGTGTTTCTTCCGGAGTGTATTTTTCTTTCTTCTTCAATTCTTCTTTTGCCAAGGCTTCACGTTTGGCACGTGCAGTATCTGCTTTTAAAACAGCAGCGATAGAATCGGCATTTTTCTTTGCCAAAGAATCAGCCAGTTTTTTTGCTTCAGGTCCTTTCGCCAGCAATGCTTTTACACTATCGGCCACACGTTGTGCTTCTGTTTTCTTAACCGCTTTTACCGAATCTTCAATGAACTGTGCACGATCTACATCATACACCCAATGTCCGTTTCCTAAACTCCAGTGTATTTTCTTTCCGTTTGCTTCCCATGCAGGAAACTCACCACCAATTTCTGTTAACTGTCGTGAAGGGAAACTGCTGAACGAAGGATCAGCAACATTAATGCTTGGCAGCTTACCGGTTTGCGGAACGGTTACTACATAAATGTTGTTATTCACCTGTGCCAATGCCTGGTTACCTTCCGGTGCCATTAAAATAATACCTGCCGATGATGGCATGTTCTGTGGCTCACGGCTGCTTGCACCTTCGGGCAACATGCAATAATTCAAAGCGTCTGTTTTCATCATGGGTTTGCCCATTACATACATGATATTATCAGCAGCAGCATTGGTTGTGTGCCCATGACCTGAATGATCATCTGCATCGGCCACTGCACCATACGTAGTAATGCCGGTAATACGCACATGTGTTTTTACATCGGTACCATCCCAGCGGCAGGAAATAAGTGTACCACCACCACTGTTCAGGTAAATACGATCAGGATTTTTAGTGAAGTGTACATTGCCTGCATTTACAGTTAAGTCAACTTTTGTAATGGCACCACCGCTTGCATTCATCCATACAAGATCACCTTCTGCACCGCTGTAAAAAGGATCTTCTGCATCTTTAAACAAACGTAACGGTGCTTTAAAAAATGCAATGCGGTTATTGTAACTCCATGCAGGCTGCATGTAAAAGCCCGGCTCAGTTGTCAATTTTGTCAATGATGGTTTTGCGCCAACAGTTGCTTTGTATAATGCACCGCCATCTGTTTCACTCCATGTTACAAATACCAGCTGTGTACCATCAGGACTCCATGCAGGCATTGCTTCTGTAAAGTTGTGATTGGTTACACGTTTGGGTATACCGTTTGGATAATCCATTACATACAAACGGTTCAATACGGTAAACGCAAGTTTCTTTCCATCAGGGCTTGGAGCACCATCACGAATTTGAGTAGCCAAAGCCGCACTTGTGTCTTTTACAGGATAGTTGAAATACAAACGTGGTCCCATTTCAAGATTCAGGTCTGCTTCAAATGCAATCTCCGTTGCTTTGCTTCCATCAACAGGAATGCGCCAGATCTTACCACCATAAGTAGCAATCAAAAACTTACTGTCGGGGGTAAACGCCATACCGGGTAACACACCTTGTGGTGCAATACTTTCCTGTTCATCACGCTGCACAGGATAAGCCAGCCAGCGTTCATCACCATTCTTCATGTTGCGTAACACCAAACCTGTTTTATCCTGGTAGCGGCTGCCATATACCATCCACTGTCCATCGTTACTGAGTGTGGGTGTAAACGCTGAGCCATACCGTGTGGTAATGGTATTGGTAATTCCTTTTTCACGATCATACGTGCCGATCTGGTATTGCGGAAGTAATGCATTGTAGTTCCATGAACCATTCCGCTGGCTGTAATACACTTTCTTTCCATCAGGACTTACAAATGGATCGATTGTTTTTGCAAACCCATCATAGAGTTGTGTACCACCGCCACCATCTTTATGATAGATCCAGAGCTTTGGAATACGGCGGCCTTTACTGGCAATAATGTAATTGCCATCGGGTGTCCATACAGCTGCCGGAAAATCTTCCGTTGCATCTTTGGTTAACTGCACGGTATCTTTCTTCTCCATATCAATGTACCAGATGTTATCGCTGCCGCTTCTGTCGCTGGTAAAAAGAATTTTCTTTCCATCCGGGCTGAAACGGGGATGCGTTTCATACGCAATCCCTTTTGTAACGGCTGTTGCTTTACCACCTTCAATGGGCATGGTATAAATATCGCCCATCAGATCAAACGCAATGGTTTTCCCATCAGGACTAACATCCACACTCATCCATGTACCTTCTTTAGCTGTGAACTTGATGGTTCGTTCAGGTTTAAGTGGAAGTTTGGCAAATGCCGTGTACGGCATCGTGTCTTTTTTTACACTGTCTTTTGCCGGTTGTTGCGCAGCAAGTGAACCCGAAATGCCGAGGATGGCAAACAGGCATGCAGTCTTTCTCATACTTTATAAGGTTTTGAATTTGGAAGGTAATATAAGGGAGGGAAATTTTACAGGATTTCTTGTTTGGTGGTTGTTAAGGATGGACGAGTATGAATGAACCGAATGCTATTGCAATTACCCCAACTCAACCGCCGGGTCCCAAAACCGTTTTTCAAAATCAACAACTGTATCATTCTTTACAGCAACTCCATCTTTCTTTAATAACTCTTCCATTTGTGTAGGCGTTGCAAAATGTGCTTTGCCGGTAAGCATGCCGTTTCGGTTTACCACCCGTTGAGCAGGCACTTTGGGTTTTACATTGTGTGCACCATTCATGGCCCAACCCACCATGCGGGCCGAGAGTTTTGTGCCGAGGTAGCTGGCAATAGCTCCGTATGATGTTACACGGCCTTTGGGTATTTGCCGCACCACATCATACACATCATCAAAAAAAGAATACTCTTTTGCTTTACCTGTTTTGGGAACTTGTGTTTGTTTTTTGGCGGGCATTGCTTCGTTCTTTTAACAGCAATGTACGACGAGGTTCCGGAACAGCTTCATAATTGTAAGGGCAGTGACGGCAACCATACCCGCAGCAGTAACCTTTTGCAAGATGATAACTGGCCGTGAGCACCATATTGTCCTGCTCATCGTAATAATAGTCGATGCCTTCTTTTAATTTCTTCATACCGGTTGCAACTAACTACAACCATAACTTTCTGCTTCAACTTTTGTTCAGCAAATACACAAAGAAATAAAGTCCGTTTATTCTTTCTCTGTTTCAAACACCCATTGCTTTAACAAAGCATCGATATCAACAGGTAAAGGAGTTAACGGTAAACTAAAACGGAGATAGTGGATGCGGTTGCTTTGTGCAATATCCAAACCTTCATAATGAGTTTTAATGCGAAGCTCTTCGCTGCGGTTCTCCTGTTTGTACAGGTCATCGGTTTCCTCGTGCAACTCCAGCTTAAACAACTCAATTACTTTCTTTGTGAAGTTGTATAAAACCGGTGAGTCTGTTTTAAGATGAATAAAACCACCGGGTTTCAGCATTTGCTGATACAAGCGTAAAAAGCGTGGATGTGTTAACCGTTTTTTATGTTTGGAAGCACGGAGCTGCGGATCGGGGAAGGTGATCCATATTTCGCTTACTTCATTTGCATCAAAATAGTTTGTTACAAGATCAATTTGCGAACGCACAAATGCTACGTTGCCCAGATTTTCTTTAATGGCGGTTTTAGCACCTACCCAAATACGGTTGCCCTTCAGATCAATACCAATAAAATTCCGCTGCGGATGCAAACGGCCAAGCCCCACTGCATATTCACCTTTACCACAAGCCAGTTCCAGTGTAAGCGGATGATCGTTCTTAAAAAAAGTACTCCACTGCCCTTTCATGTGCTGGGGATACTGCAACACATTGGCAAAGGTTTCAATTTCTGCAAAGCGGATAAGTTTTTTCTGTCCCATAGCGGGCAAAGGTAATAAGCAGCAGGCACTGTTCCTTTTTGCTGTAAAATGAATTATATTGGAAGTCTAACAGTCTAACGGCGGATGTTGCGTGATGTTCTTCTGGTGAAACGGAGTATATGGCCTTTACATTTCAATCCTTTCCCTTTCGATTTCTTTTTTCCTTTCCCTTGTTGCCAAAAAACTGTAAAACCAACTTGTATGCCCAAAGTAATTATTCTTGGAGGTGGTGTTGCCGGTATGAGTGCTGCACATGAACTCATTGAACGTGGCTTTGAAGTGGAAGTGTATGAACGTCATAAACAATACCCCGGCGGTAAGGCAAGAAGTGTAAATGTACCAACCGTTGGTCCCGGGCCAACAGAACCCTTACCTGGTGAACATGGGTTTCGTTTTTTCCCTGGCTTTTACAAACATGTTATTGATACGATGAAGCGTATTCCCTATACAGATAAGGAAGGGAACAGGCTCACCGTATTTGATAATCTTACGCCAACAGAACGTGTGCGCCTGGCAAGAGAAGGAAAAGAATCCATTACCACACTTGTAAACTTTCCGCATTCACTCGATGATCTGCATGTGCTCATTGCATCCATGCATGCCAATACGGGTCTTACGGAAGAAGAGAAAAAATTCTTTGCTACCAAAGTGTGGCAGTTAATGACCTCCTGCTACGACAGGCGGGCAAACGATTATGAACGCATCAGCTGGTGGGATTACCTGGAAGCAGACCGTTTTAGTGATGACTACCGTGCATTATTGGTGCAGGGTTTAACACGCACACTTGTTGCCGCCAATGCACGCAAGGCAAGTACAAAAACCGGTGGTGATATTTTTCTGCAACTCATTTTCAATATGACCGATCCCGGTGTGCATACCGATCGTGTGTTAAATGGCCCAACCAATGAAGTGTGGCTGCATCCCTGGTACATTTATCTTTCACAAAAAGGTGTAAAGTATTTTAAGGATCATGAAGTAACAGCTTTGCACATGGAGAAAGGAAAACTCATCGGTGCAACAGTGCTCGATCGTGCTTCAAACGAAAGCAAAGTAGTAACGGGTGATTATTATTTGCTGGCTGTTCCTGTTGAACGTGCTGCCCCGTTGTTTACAAAAGAGATGCTGGATATTGATCCTACGTTACAGGGAGTGGAAGCGCTTGCACCTAGTGTGGCATGGATGAATGGTGTGCAGTATTTTTTAACAGAAGAAATAAATGTGGTGAAGGGGCATTGCATTTATTCCGATTCTGCATGGGCAGTTACTTCTATATCACAACTGCAGTTCTGGAAAGATTATGATATACGCACAAAGGGCGATGGAAAAATAAGAACAGTGTTTTCTGTTGATGTATCGGATTGGGATACACCGGGCTCTGTTGAGTTTACAAACGGTAAACCGGCAAAGAATTGTACACACGAAGAAATTAAAGATGAAGTATGGCACCAGATAACACTCAGCTTAAATGTAGACGGCAAGCAGGTAGTGCCAAAGCAAACACCTGTGCTGTGGCATATTGATGGAGATATAAAGGCAGTGCCAGGCACAGGACAAAGAGAAAAAGATGAAGAGCCGTTGCTGGTGAATACAATCAATTCATGGGGTCTTCGTCCCGATTCACATACACTTATTCCAAACTTTTTTCTTGCATCGGATTATGTGCGCACCTACACCGACCTGGCAACAATGGAAGGAGCCAATGAAGCAGCACGCCGGGCAGTCAACTCTATCCTGAGTGCATCAGGAAGTAAAGAAAAACTGTGTGAAATATGGAACCTGCACGAACCGGCGATACTTGCTCCGTTCCGCAGGCATGATCAGAAACGATATGATAAAGGACTGCCATGGAAAAGTTATGAAACATGGTGGCTAAAACTCATTTTGTTTATTGCACGACTCATTAAAAAGATCATCCGCTTTTTTAAAGGATCATCTTCCAAATAACAACCTGCAGAAACACCCTGTTTGCTTATTTTAAAAATGTACTGTTATGACAATCTGGGAATACCTGCAGGAATCGCATCCCTGGTTCGATACTTCAAATTATACTCCGTTGCAGATCGGCTTGTTCTTTACCGGTGCTGTGCTGTGGATCGTGGCTTATATCATCATCATTTACATGGCCATCAAAAAGAAAACAGTGATCATTCCTGCAGCTGCAGTGGTGTGCAATTTTGGTAATGAAGTGGGTGGAGCAATTTTTTGGGTGCCCGATATGGGCAATGCATTGGTTCTTGCTTACTGGTGCTGGATGTTATTGGATATTTTTATTGTCATCAATCTTTTCCGTTACGGGTACAAACAGTTTACAACAGAATTTTACAGGAAGAATATCCGCAAGCTGGTAGCAATAGGTCTTGCTGGCAGTATTCCATTGTCTTGTTTTTTTATGGTACAGTACGATCTGCCGATGGGTGTTATTGATGCCTACATTGTCAATGTTGTTATGTCGGTTGCTTTCATCAGCCTGTTATTTGTTCCCAACTTTCCGGAGCATTCTGTTGCACTTGCATGGTCGAAGTTTTTGGGCACAGGTATCATTAGTATCATGTTCCAGACAAAATATCCCGATAATCATTTCCTGTCGGTGATCTATGTGGTGGTTGCCACGTTTGATATTTTATTTTTAGTGTTGATGTATCAAAAACGTCGTAAGTTGAAAGCAGCATGAATAAATCGGTTTCAAACTGGATCGACTCGTTTTTACCTGCGGGTTTGCCGGATGATCAGGATACCATCCGCAGGCACAGGCTGTTTATCATCATTAATTTCCTCATTACACTCTTTGCAGTAAGCTATGGGGTAATGAGTTATTTTATTGATTTCCGTGTGGGTATGAATGCCATGATCGTTTCGGCAGTATTCTTTTTCATACAGCCGTATTTGTTGAGGAACGGCATCAGGCTGTACACAATGGGTGTCATCTTTGGTATTTACACCGTGTTGCTCAATCTTGTGCTGGTGCTTTATTCAGGTGGGTTGTTTATTTCTCCAGTAACACCGTTCATTGTTCTTACATCGCCGCTGGTGCTCATTTTCACCAATCGTCATACAGCATTGTTCTTTGCAGTACTTTCCGTATTGTACGTAATTGTATTTGCTGTAGTAAAAAGCAGGATTCAGGAATTTCCATTCACTTATAATGAAAAATTTCACCTGATGTTCTTAACGCTTGCATTGGGCGGATTGGTACTCATCTTTTTTCTGGTAACAAACACATTTGAAAACACAAAGAATCATGCACTGAAACAATTGGCCGATGAGCAAAAAAAATCGGAGCGTTTGCTGTTAAACATTCTCCCGCAAAAAACAGCCAGTGAATTAAAACTTCATGGTAAAACAAAACCACAACGCTACGAAAATGTAACCGTGATGTTTACCGATTTTGTGGAGTTTACCAAGCGGAGTGAACATATTGCAGCCGATGACCTGGTTAATGATATTGATTTTTATTTCCGTGAGTTTGATGAGATCATCAGCCGTTACAATATTGAAAAAATCAAAACCATTGGCGATAGCTATATGTGTGCTGCTGGTTTACACAGCGAAACCGTTAACCACGCTGCTGAAATGATAAATGCTGCACTGGATATTATCTGTTTTGTAAACCGCATTAAAGAAGAACGGATGCTGAATAATAAACTTTATTTCGACATACGAATTGGTATTAACTCCGGGCCGTTGGTAGCAGGTGTGGTGGGTTCAAAAAAGTTTGCGTATGATATTTGGGGTGATACAGTAAATACAGCTGCACGTTTGCAACAGAGTTCTGATCCCGGCCGCATTAATGTATCAGCAGCTACTGCAGGGCAGGCAAATCAGCAGTTTCATTTTATTCCAAGAGGAAAGATTGCAACAAAAAATAAAGAAGCAATTGATATGTTTTTTGCAGAAACAAAAACAACATCATGATTGAAGGCTGATGAGTTTTTCATTCTGCTTTCGCAAACGCTGGCAGAGAATTTTAATAAATCCCCTGGCAATTTCGGGCCGAGCTTCAAGGAGTTCATAAAAGGGTTCCTGGTCTATTTTGAATAAAAAACAATCGGTGGCACAGCTGGCCGATGCAGAACGGCTTTCTGCATCAAGCAATGATAATTCACCAAACACTTCCTTTTCTCCCAGCACAGCTAATGTGGTACTGCTTTTATGAATCTTTACTTTTCCTTTGTAAATAACATACATGCAATCACCAATATCTCCTTCGCTGAAAATGTGTGTGCCTTCCTGGTATTCGGTTTCTTCCATCAGCGGTGCCAGTTCTGAAAGTATTGTTTCAGGTGTTTCGCTGAATAGCTGAAGCGATTTCAGGATCAGTACTTTTTCAAACAGTAATAATTTATCGGCCATGGATCAATGAGTGGTTGGGTGATTAACTTGATGTTGCATACACAGCGGTTTCCTGCAGCAACCTGTTTTTGGATTGAAGATAAGGACGTAAAATCGTATCGGTTACATGCAAAGCATCCTGCTTTACACTGTGCAGCGAACATGCTTTGGTCCAGTGATTAAATTCATCTTCCTGTTGTTGTAATATACGTGTCACTACGTCTTCTATACTTTCATACAAAGAGCTGGGCATTACTTTCTTCAGTAATGAACATCGAAACGAAATATCAGCATCTTCAAATACAGTGTTGAACGTAAACGCAAAATCTTTACGGACGGTGATTTCAATTAATTCCAATGCGTTGGCAGCTGTTTCTTTTTGGTTCAGCAATAATGCTTTTTTAATTTTATCTACCTGCTCTTTTTCTGAGTAAAACGAAAACAGGTTGAGTATGGTTTCCCTTGCTTCCATCAATTCAAGATGAAGCGAATTGCACATAACGGGGTTATTACTTTTTTGCTTGTGTAACCGGTTCAGCATAAACAGCAATTCAACAGCACGCAACAATTGATTATTGGTGAGTTGATCAATAACAGTTCTGCGTTCTTCACCTGCAGAAAATTTCATGCGGTTGAGTGCTTTAATGATAACCGGTGTTTGCAATGGTAATTCTTCCAGCAAACGAAAGAGGAATTTTTCTGCTGCTTTGGTTCCAATACGGCCACAGGTTGAAATAAGCAACTGTTGTTGCTGTGTGGACAGATGTTGATTGTTTAAAAGGCGATGAATATGTGGCAGGCTTTCCTCTCCTGCGTTGTAAAATGCTTCTGTAACCAGCTTTGGATAATCTGCAAATTGCGGTTCAAGGTGATGCAGCAATTGCGCCTGACCTGAAACACCAATTGACTGGATAGTAACGGCTACTATTTCTCTTTCCCGGTCATTCAACAAAACCGATGTGAATTGTTCAGGAAACTTTTCTCCGCATTTTGCTAGTAACTGGGCTGAAAGTAAACGTTGTTTTTTCCCCGAAGAATGAACCCAGTTTTTTAAAACCTGCAATGCTTTTTCCCTGTCATCAGCTGAGGTGCTGTATTGCAGCAAACCGGAAATGGCAGCCTGTTGAATCTGTTCATGATCATCTGTAAGAAAGGAAGCAAGCAAATCATGATCATATTGTATGGCAGAAAACACCATAATTGCTTTAGCTTTTACACTTGTTGATGAAGTTTCATAAATAAGTTTTTGTACCGCTGCTGCACTTTCTTTCGGTTGTTTTGCGGCAATGAGGTCAAGTGCGCTGTTGTTTACTTTTTCTGATGAGTGTGCCAGCGCTTTCTCTACCATTGCTGTTCTTGCATCATCATCTTCCAGCAACTTCAGCAAGTACATGGCTTCCAGCTCAGTTCCGCTTTGCAGTTTATCTGCAATACTGTCGAGTGTTTTTTTATCGGTTACTTTTATTTCATCACGATAAAAATAGCGGCTGCTGATGGCACCGATGAGTGTTTTAATGTACTCACGCTGTACAATAACTACAGCAATACACCACGCCACCGATACTGCTATGAGTACCCACGAGAGTGTTGAAAGCTGGTAACTGTTGCTGTTATAAAGAATAAACAGCAGCAACCCGATGGCGAGCAAAGCAAACGGATCCATTACACCTTTTATGATGTTGTGTGCCCGCAGGCGTTCAGGTGTAGAGAGTGGTTGCAGTATGATCAGCAGCACAGGCGAATTAATGGAAGCACGTAAAGCATCAACCAATACTGCTGCTGCTCCAAATATGTAAAGCACCGCTGTTTTCTGCAAACCAAAAGATGTACTTGAAAGAATAATAATGTTGAAAAGAAGTAATGCTACAGGTGTAATGAGTAATGCATTGCGGTTACCGATCCAGCTGATGAGCCTGCTGGTTAAGCTTAGTTTTAATATCCATGCAAACAAGCGGGCACAACCCATGAACATGGCAATGAATGCAGCAAATGCTTCATCGGTTTTATAACTTTTTGAATCTTTTATTTCTGCATAGAACGCATATTCAATCAGCACAAATCCGGTAAATCCGGCCACAGATAATAATGCTGCGTAAAGAATAAGTTTATTACTGCTGAAATTTTTCCAGAGTGCTTTAATACCAACGGTGTGGTGTTGTTTTGTTTTGTGATGATGGCTTCCATGTCTGCTCCACTCATTTGTGCTGAACACTTTTGAAATAAACAGCAGTGAAATAAGAACGGCCAGCAAGCCAGCCAGTAAAAGATTTTGTGAACCGATGTATGGAACAATGAGCAATGCAAATGTGTAACCAATGAACTTTGCAGGAATATCGCCTGAACTGATGACGCCAAACAAGCGCTTACTTTGCCGCACATCATACAACTGAGCTGCAAGCCCCCAAAACTCAAGGTTATTGATGAGGTATAGTACATTGAACCATGAAAGCATCAGGTAATAGAACCAATCCTGTGTTAGGAACAACGGACCGATCCAGAAAAAGAACATGCTTGCTGCAATAATGAGTGTAAGAGTGATGCTTAACTTTTTTACGGGTAACCAATGTTCCAGTTTGTTGCATACATATCCTGTGATCCAGAGCAAAAAAGCAGAAATGATGAATACATAAGCCAGTTGCGAAATGGGAAACCGTTTTAAAAATTGCGAAAGGGCTGATGTAAAGAATAATGCAATACCGGCTCCCTGGAAAAACTGTAGCAGGAACAGGCGTTTCACCATCGTCCATTCTCCCGGATGAATATTGAGCAGTCGCAGGAATTGATTAGTACCGGTTCTCATTGCAGTTTACGATCTTCTTTCTGTAAGATACTTATTCCTCAGCGCTTCATAGTGTTGTTGTTTAACAGGTGCTCTTAATTTTTGCGAAGAGGCCGTGCAGTAATGATGCGATTCAAAGAAATGTAACTGCAGTTCTTCAAACGAAGCTTCGTTTTTGGTAATGCCAAAAAAGATAAACTCATTCATCAGCTGTTGACCAATGGTTTCAAAGTCATCTCTTCCAAGATAATCAAGATCAGCATCGGCAAGTATCTGTTCAAGCAGGTTGGCAGGTTGCTGAGGAATTTTTGTTGCCCTGATCATTCCACAAATGCGTTCCAGCTCCTGATCGGTGCATCCAATAAGCGGAAGATCATGCATGGCTTTAGTGCAGCTTACTTCCTCGTGCCCTTTGTATTGTTGCAAAAAGCCGGTGTCGTGGTAAAGTGCCGCAACTTTCAGCAGCAAAAGATCATGAGGGTTATCCACTCCCTCCCGTTCTGCAATAGCAGCAGCCTGCTCCATTACATCTAACGTGTGTTTTACACTGTGATAGGTGAGGCGTGACGATAAACCGGTTCGAAGTTCAGTGAGTATCCGGTCAGCCAGAATATGAACATCAGTTGGTTGAATCATAACTATGCTTCATCAATGTACAAACTGAAACTGGTAAATGGTAATATTTGAATAAGAAAGGGTATAAAACGAAAGAGCCCTTTGTAAAAACAAAAGGCAATCGTAAAAAAGCATGAGAAAAATCTGTACGGAACAGAGTTGATCGGAATGACAAGCAACCGATAAATAGCTGTAGGGGGAGGGTTCGAACCTCCACGGAGCAGTTAGCTGCAACACAAAGAGTTAGTGGTCAACCCTGGTCGGCCTTACCAAAAGTAACGTCGGCTCTATGTTGCGTTTGTCCTGTTATCTCCACCCCCGAGACGAGAGGGCATGTCTGCCAAAAATTTCATCACCCCACAGTGTAAAAAGAACTATTTAAAAAATCCAATGTTCAAAATCCGGTTACCAAACGATTAACTTGTAATTTGGGTTTTGTTTTTTGGATTTTCTATTGTTGCTGTAGAGGGAGGGGTCGAACCTCCACGGAGCAGTTAGGCCCGTTGCCGGACTTTTTCCTGGTTTCTCCACCCCCGAGACGAGAGGGCATGTCTGCCGAAAATTTCATCACTCCACAGTGTGTGTTCAAAGAACGATTGTAATGCAATATTAAAGCAAAATTGCTGTTCATTGAATGTTTTTCAATAAAAATTTTAAAACTTTCGACGGTATTCAAAATAATATTCTTAACATTGAAATAATTTCAAAATAAAGTTGAAATATGGCTGCTAAATTGAATCTTGACAAACTGGACCTTCAGATCATTTCAGAAATGATGGAAGATGCCCAGATCTCTTATGCCGACCTGGGCAAAAAACTCTTTGTTTCAGGCGGTACCATTCATGTGCGTATTAAAAAACTTCAGGAACATGGCATTGTAAAAGGAACAAAGCTGAATGTTGATCTGAAGGCATTGGGTTATGATATTACTGCGTTTGTGGGCATTTATCTTGAAAAAAGCTCGTTGTATGATACTGTGGCAAAAGACCTGCGCCGTATACCGGAGATTGTTCGGCTGAATTATACAACGGGTAACTACAGTATGTTTATTGAAGTGGTGTGTAAGGATATTAACCAGCTGCGTTTTGTATTGCACGATGCCTTACAGAAAATAAAAGGTATTGAACGTACCGAAACATTTATTTCACTTGATGAAAGTTTTAACCGCAAAGTGGAAGTGGTGCAGGATGTTGTCTGATTGCTGAAGAAACTAATTGTACATTAGCCCACCCTGAACAGAACTGTATGATGAATTTAGATATTGTATTTGAAGTAATAGGCAAACGCTGGAAACAGGCAGCTGCACTTGTTTTATCTGCCACACTCCTTACTGGTGTGTTGCTTTACCTGAAAAAACCTTACTTCAGAAGCTCAGCTGTATTTACTGCTGCCAATCCCAACCTTGGCGATCGTTCAAATATTTACCGCACTGAGTTTTGGGAACAATACTTTTATTATGGTGGCGAGTTTGACAATGACCGGTTAATGGCCATTGCCCGCTCAGAAGAAATGTGCCGTTTTATGGTTGATAGTTTTCAGCTGATGAAACATTATAAAATTGATGCTTCAAATGAGCGTGCCCCTTTTCTTGCCGATTATGAATACAAAGAAAATGTGCGCATTCATAAAAATGAGTTCGGGCATGTAAAAGTAAATGTGTGGGATACGGATAAAAAACTGGCTGCAGCTATTGCAAACGCTATTGTAACACGCACCAATCAAAAAAGTATTGCAGCCTCCAACGGCATGAAGGAGGAAATACTCCGCAAGCTGCAGCACGATCTGCAAACACAAAAAGATAGTCTTTTGCGTATTGATATGCAGTTAAGCACAGGGGCAGATGTATTGCTCACTGCCCGCAAAGCAGAACTGATCAGCCGACTTAATGAAACAGATAAACTGATACAGCAGTTTAACACCAGCATCAATAATGTAGGAGCCTTGTTTGTAATTGAAGAAGCATTACCTGCATTGAAAAAAGACAAACCCAAAGTGCTTGCGGGTGCAATGATGGCTGCCATTGTTTCTTTTATTTTCTCTGTGCTGCTGTTATTGTTTGTTGAATGGCGGTCGGCAAAAAAGTAAAACAGCATGCAGCAATCTGTGGCAAAGCAGGATATAATGAACTGGTGGCTGCCTGCAGCAGCAGCGGTGCTTTGTTTTGTTGCAGGTATTGTAACCGATGAAAAAGTTTTATTGATCTTACCGTTTGCAGTGCTGGCAGTAATTGCCTTCACAAAAAATATCCGTTACTTGTTTTTTGCATTGCTGTTTGCTATTCCACTTTCAACGGAATTTTCAGTTACAGAAACGCTCTCAACAGATCTGCCCGATGAACCGATGATGTTAATGCTGGCTGGTGCTTTGTTACTGTTGTTTTTACTGAAACCTTCGTTGCTGCCAAAGGAGATCATGCAAAGCAGTTTGTTTCTGTTACTGCTGCTGCAACTTTCGTGGATGTTACTCACTGTTTTTTTTTCGCATGAAGTTTGGCTGAGTATAAAATATTGTTTGGCAAAATCGTGGTACCTGCTTGCATTTGTTATTGGAGGTTTATTGTTTCTGCAAACAAAGGATGATCTGAAGCTTGCATCAAAGCTGCTCATCTTTTCCCTGTTGATACCTGTTGTTTTTAGTTTGGTACGGCATTCCGCTACCGGGTTTACGTTTGAATCCATCAATTCCACACTTGACCCTTTTTTCAGGAACCATGTAAATTATGCAGCACTTATTGTTTGTCTCTCGCCTGTGCTTGTAATGTGGTACCGGTTTTCCGGTGCAAAAACACGTAAATGGGTAATAGCCTGCATGGTTATTGTGCTGGCAGCCCTGTTCTTAGCTTATTCACGAGGGGCATGGCTTTGCTTACTGGCCGGAGTTATTACATGGATAGCAGTGAAGTGGCGCTTTTTATTATCGCTCATTTTTGTGGCATTGATCATTACAGGTGCGGCCTTGTTCTGGCTTATTCAGAACGATAATTATATCCGCTTCTCTCCCGATTTTAATACCACAACCCAACACACCGATTTTGAAGAACATCTTGAAGCGACATATACGTTAAAAGATATGTCAACCATGGAAAGGTTCTACCGCTGGATAGCAGGTGTTAAAATGCTGAATGAAGAAAAACTGCATGGCTTTGGTCCAAACAGTTTTACCACGTATTATAAAAGTTATACTGTTTCTGCATTTAAAACATGGGTGAGTGATAATGATGAAAAATCATCGGTGCATAATTATTTTCTGCTGGTATCTATTGAACAGGGATTGCCCGGGTTGATTTTATTGATTGCACTGCTCATTGCTATGTTTGCGGTTGCAGTACGTGCTTATCATACACTTAACGACCCGTTTGAAAGATCATTGGCCATGCTTTGTGCAGTGGTGCTGAGCATGATCGTAACACTCAACCTGCTGAGCGACCTGATAGAAACGGACAAGATCGGCAGCATTTATTTTCTGCTGATGGGGCTACTCATCAGGCTGCAGGTAAAAGTAAAACAGCAAGGCAGGCAAGTGCTGTAATCAGCCTGCTTTCAGCAGTTGCTGTAAAAAATCTATCTTTATTGCTGTGAAAATGTATTTCAATCAGGATTGCACATGCAGCAAAGCACATTAAAAGAACTTTCAGAAGCTCTTGGCATCAGCATTTCTACTGTATCAAGAGCATTAAAAGACCATCCGGATATTTCTGCTGCCACTAAACAAAAGGTAAAGGAACTGGCCGCAGCAATGGAATATGAGCCCAACAGTTATGCTGTGCAATTACGTACAAGGCAAAGTAATGTGCTTGGTTTGCTGGTTCCAACGCTTGATAATTTTTTTAATGATGCATTTCTTGCAGCGGTTGAAGAAGAAGCAAGAAATTACGGTTACACGGTTTTGATCATGCAATCGAAAGACAATGTTGAAATTGAAACCGCCAGTCTTAACCTTTTCCGCAAGAATATGGCAATGGGTGTATTTGCAACAGTGTCGGTTGCCACGGAAGACATGAGTCCCTTTCATAAGCTGGAAGACTTAAAAATACCGGTTGTCTTTTTCGATCGGGTTCCTGAAGAAGAGGGCTTTCATACGGTTTGTTTGTCTGATGCAGATGCAGCAAGACTTGCAGCAGAAGCAATCATTGAAAAGAAGAAAAAAAATGTGCTGGCATTGTTTGCCCACCCGCACCTGAGTATTACAAAGATCCGCAGCAAAACCTTTGTTGAAACATTTAAACAACAAAGCCCGTCAACCAGCGTCACACTTGATTTTCCTGAACAGTCGGAACCTTCAAAAGAAGTGGCATTGAAAATGCTGCAATCAAAAAATCCTCCCGATGTTATTTTTTGTATGAGCGATGTGATACTGATTGGTGTGATGAAAGCTGTTCACCAACTCAATTTAAAAGTGCCGGAAGATGTTTCAATAATCAGCATCAGTAACGGTTTTATCCCAACTATGTACAAGCCCGTAATTACGTACGTTGAAACAAGTGGTTACAAGTTGGGTAAGCTTTCATTTTCTCAAATGCTTGGCCGGTTAAAGGGAGAAGAAGTGAAGCAAAACGTTTACATTGAATCAATACTTGTAAAGGGCGGTTCTATCTAAAGTTTTTATTAAAAGAAATATTAGTTGGCTGGCTAAACCACATGTTGATCGTTAATTGTAAAACATGGTACAATTACAAAACAATAGTTCATTTTCAGCTTTCAAAGATGGAAGCAAAGTGAGGTTTGTTGTACATCAGCATCATGAAGAGTGGGTATGCAGAAAAGAAACCCAAAAAGCAATAAAAGAATTTCTTAGCCAGGAAGAAGCAAGAATATTTAAGGGCAGACTTCAGCTGTACAAGTACAAAGATGAAATATCAATAGAGGTTAAAGGAAGTCCGGTTGGTATTATTTCTTTGAAACAATTTTTACAATTGATCAACTGACATACCTGTCAAATAAAATTCTCACAAGTGATAGTGGTCTTTTAACCAGTTACAGGTACGCTTCACTGTTTCATCAATTGGCGTAAAGCCGAAGCCAGGTAACATCTGTTGAATTTTCGATGCATCATACGTGCTGGTTGTTTGTGCAGCAAGGGCCGTTTCACGTGTGAGCAACGGTTCCTGGTTACTGAAGAGTGCTTTCAATGTTTCCATACGCCACACAATTCCGCCCATCCATGGCTTGGCTAATTTTTGCGGGGGATTTTTTCCAAAACCATTGGCAATTTTTGTGAACAGCTGCTGAAAGCTGAGGTTGTCGCCATTTAAAATAAAGCGTTCGGCACTGATGTCGCTTTTCATTAAGCGGATCATGGCATTGGCAACATCCTTTGCATCAACAAACCCTTTTGTGCCTCCACTGTACCAGGGAAATTCTTCCCACATTTTTTTAAAAATGGCAACAGAGCCGTTTTCCCAATTTGATTCCCCAAGAATCACAGATGGGTTAACAATAGCAGCATTTAATCCTTCGCCGATACCACGCCACACTTCCATTTCCGATAAAAATTTTGTTTTACCGTAGTGTGAATGATTGGTTTCTTCTGTCCATTCTGTTTTTTCGGTTATAGGTTGTCCATCTGTTGTTTTGCCAATTGCTGCTATGGAACTTACATGAATGAACTTGCGGATATTATTTTGCAAAGCCATATTCACCATATTGGCTGTGCCTTCGATATTAATTTTGTACATCTGCGCCCTGCGGCTGCTGTGGTACGATACAACTGCAGCACAATGATACACTTCCTCGCAATCCTGCATGATCTCGTCAAGAAGTGTAACATCTATTACATCACCTTTTATCCATTCGATCTGGTGTTTTTCTTCTTCGCTTAACAGCAATGGCATGGATGTGCGGTACAATGCTTTAATGGGTCCCTGCTTTTCCTGCAACAACTGTTTCAACAAAGCAGAACCAACTAAACCTGCGCCGCCGGTAACGAAAACCATGATGGAATGGATAATTTAATAATGGAAAATGTAAAATTAGGGGCTGTGTGCAAATATCAACTATCAATTCTTCAATTATCCATTGTAGTTGTAGTAGCCTTTCTTTGTTTTTCTACCCAATTCTCCTTTCTCCACTTTTTCTTTTTGTATGGGTGATGGTTTTAACCGTTCGGGCTTACCGAGTTGTTCGTACACACTGCAGCTTACGGCATAGTTAATGTCGTTGCCAATAAGATCCATTAGTTTGAAAGGCCCCATTTTAAAACCACTGGCTTCCATCAATGCATCAACCGTTTCAATATCAGCAACGCCATCTTCCACCAGCTTCAATGCTTCAATATAGTAAGGCCTTGCAACACGGTTTACAATAAAGCCGGGAGAATCTT
>NZ_CAMLGT010000014.1 GCF_946479605.1 uncultured Lacibacter sp. | reverse complement strand
ATCATTCTCTCAGCCATTTACGCATGGCAGGATAATTTTCTGCATTGTTGCCGGAGTTGGTAACCGTCATGCCCAGCCATTGCAATACAGGAACACCAAAATACCTGCCGGCATCAAAATCTTCAATAATATTTTTACCGCCGCCTTTATAACCTTGCTCGTGAAAAACAAATGCCGGATCAACTGCAAGATGTTTACAGGCAGCATAGCTCCAGGCAATCGCCATCATTTCTTCCGAAGCAGCATCTGTACGTCTGCCAATATCAGGTCCTGAAATTGTAGTTCGCTCGGCTGCTGGAATAACTGCAAGATGCCCTGCTTCATGAATAATATCGCCGGGGTATTGCAGCTTTTCCTTATCGATGAGAATTTTTCCATTGCTGATGAAAATACCCGGCAAAAAACAATCTTCAGTATTTAACGTACAAAGTACTGTTTCCAACCCAATACTGTTAATAAACTGTATGGATCTGTTGAGTAAACTGTCGTGGTTCATTCGGTTTCTTTTTCCATTTTATCGGCCAGTTCGTGTGCTGTTGATGTGTTAAGCAAACGCAGCTGGGCAATGATCTTTTGTTTTTCTTCGTTCGATTGTTTGGTCATTTGTTCAACTGCAACATCTTTTCGCAACAGCGTATTTGCAACAAACTGGTCTTTTATCCAATCGTTCACTTTACAATCGAGCACAAGATGCACTCTGTCAATATTGCTGTAGTTATTAATCCTGTGCTTTAATGAAAGATTCATGTACCAACATTCGCCTTCCTGCATTGGTATACGCTCATCATCCAGAAAAAACTCAACGGCATTATTGGTAATTACCGGGATATGCAACCGCACTTCACCATCTTCAAAACACAAATCATGATCGCTGTGTTCTTTAATAACAGCACCGGCATGCAGCTTCATTAACCGCACGGCTGTTTTTTCGCATTCGAACCAATCAAGAACTGATTGAATATACCTGCACTGTTCAAGCAGCACAGTATTTTGATAAGCCGGAATCTTTGTTGCAGCAGCTGAGTGAATAGAAATAATATTATCGATACATCCATTAATAGAACGAAGAGGCAGGATAGTCCACCCGCCTTCGTAATGTGCAGTGTTGTAATGTGCTTTCCACAAACCGCTTTCTAGCAATGCTGCTTCCTGTTGCATTTGCTGCACATCAAACTGTTGTTTTAACTGTAAATACTTAATCAAAAAATGTTGTATTGGTTAACGCTGTAAATTAAACGTTTTCATTCGTAATTTGCATAGTATGCCTTTTCAACTTCATTCACCTTACACCCCAAGTGGTGATCAGCCATTGGCTATTCAGCAACTTACTGAAGGAATTATAAATGGGGAGAAATTCCAGACATTACTCGGTGTTACCGGTAGTGGTAAAACCTTTACCATGGCCAATGTTATACAGAATGTACAACGGCCAACACTGGTACTTACACACAACAAAACATTGGTGGCGCAATTGTATGGTGAGTTTAAACAATTCTTTCCGGATAATGCGGTGGGATATTTCGTAAGTTATTACGATTATTATCAACCCGAAGCCTACATGCCTGTAAGCGGCACGTATATTGAAAAAGATCTGAGCATTAATGAAGAATTGGACAAACTTCGTCTACAAGCTACAAGTGAATTGCTGAGTGGGAGAAGAGATATTATTGTTGTGGCGAGTGTGAGTTGTATTTATGGTATGGGTAACCCTACCGATTTTGAAAACGGTATTATTCGTATTCAAAAGAACCAAACATTATCACGGCAGGGTTTTTTGCACTCACTTGTCAATAGTTTGTACACCCGTTCACAAGGCGACTTTAACAGGGGCAGCTTTCGGGTGAAGGGTGATACCGTTGATATTAATCTTCCGTATGTTGATTTTGGTTACCGTATTACGTTCTTTGGCGATGAAATTGAAGACATTGAAACCATCGATGTAAAATCAAGCAAACGCATTGGTAAAGTAGATAATGCAGCCATCTTCCCTGCCAACTTATACATTGCACCAAAGGATATGATGCAGCAGATCATTTACGAAATACAGGACGAATCGGCTGCACAGGTAGAATATTTTAAGCGTGAAGGAAAATACATTGAAGCACAACGTTTGAAAGAGCGCACCGATTATGATCTCGAAATGATTCGTGAGCTGGGTTATTGCAATGGGATTGAAAACTATTCCCGTTTCTTCGACAGACGAACGCCAGGTACAAGACCGTTCTGTTTGCTGGATTATTTCCCGAAAGATTATTTAATGATCATTGATGAAAGCCATCAAACTATTCCGCAGGTGAGTGGTATGTACGGTGGCGACAGAAGCCGGAAAATGGTATTGGTGGATTATGGTTTCCGTTTGCCCAGTGCGTTAGATAACCGCCCGTTGAATTTTCATGAATTTGAAAGTTTACTCAACCAGGTGGTGTTTGTTAGTGCAACACCTGATGACTATGAACTGGAAAAAACAGGTGGTGTGGTGGTGGAACAGGTTGTTCGCCCAACGGGTTTGTTAGATCCTCCTATTGAGATCCGCCCAAGCATTAACCAGATCGATGATTTGTTAGATGAAATTGATAAGCGTGTGAAAAAAGGCGATCGTGTATTGGTAACAACACTCACCAAACGCATGGCCGAGGAAATGGATAAATACCTGCATCGCATCAACATCAAATCAAAGTACATCCATAGCGAAGTAGATACGCTGGAGCGTATTGAAATTCTGCGTGATTTGCGGCTTGGTGTAATTGATGTTCTGGTGGGTGTAAACCTGTTACGTGAAGGATTGGATTTGCCCGAAGTTTCGCTTGTGGCAATTCTTGATGCCGATAAAGAAGGCTTTTTGCGTAATGAAAAGAGTTTAACGCAAACCGCAGGTCGTGCAGCACGTAATGTGGATGGACTTGTAATTTTTTATGCAGATAAGATGACAGAAAGTATGCGCCGCACCATTGAAGAAACCAGCCGGCGCAGGGAAAAGCAGATCCAGTATAATATTGAGCATGGCATTACACCAAGAACAGTAACAAAATCAATTGAGCAGGTGCTGGGACAAACAGCTGTGCTGGATATTAAAGGGTTTGATGCCAGCAGGCCTTATGCAATAGGCTCCGATGAGGAGTTGGTAACAGCTGCTGAAGAACAGGAAGTTTACCAAACAATTCCGCAAATGGAAAAAGCCATTGCACAAACCAAAAAACAAATGGAAAAAGCAGCCCGTGACCTTGATTTTATGGAGGCGGCACGCCTGCGGGATGAAATGTTTCGTCTGCAGAAAGAACTGGATGAAATGAAGAAATAACCGGGAGCCCCGTCAGCGGTTGCAAGCCCTGACGGCGGCTCGTTCTAACCGAATCTCGACTCCGCTCAATTCTTTTACCCGCCCTTCGACTGCGCTCAGGACTCGATCCCCTTGTTTGTGTAGTTTCCACATCTTTTCTTAACTTGAAAGCTATTCATCAAATGAATCAGTCATGTTCACATTTGCGTTATTCAATCTCAAGGGAGGAGTTGGTAAAACAGCCAGTTGTGTAAATTTTGCGTACCTCGCAGCAAAAGACGGGTATAAAACATTGATATGGGATATTGATCCGCAAGGCGCCACATCGTTTTACTACAAAGTAAAACCCAAACAAAAAGTGGCAATGAAAGACCTGGTGGGTAAAGATGCGGAGCTTGCTGAAAGCATCATGGCAACTGAATACGAAAACCTCGATATTATTCCTGCTGATATAACTGCGAAAGCACACGATGTGATGATTGATGAAATGCAGGCGTCGAAGAAAAGACTGGCAACCGTATTAAAGCAATTAAAAAGTGATTATGATTTTGTTTTCATTGATTGTCCTCCCGGTTTAAGTTCATTAGCCGAAAATATTTTTAACGCAGCAGATATTGTATTGATGCCCATCATACCTACCACACTTTCTGTTCGTACCTACAACATGGTAAAAGATTTTTTTAAAGAGAAGAATATTGATAATAAAAAGATGACTTGCTTCTTTACTATGACTGATCTTCGGCGCACTATGCACAACGAAGTGATGGAAGAATTATACAAAGACAAACGCTTCTTCGAAAACTATATTCCCTACTTAAGTGATGTAGAAAAAATGGGCGTACACAAAGCTCCACTTGAAGAATTTGCACGCAGCAGTTATGCAGCACAATGCTATCGTGACCTGTGGGAAGAAATTAAAGAAGGAGTGCTGTAACCCTTTGTAGTACTGCATTTGACAGCACCGTAAATTTACCGTTTAGCCTCTAAGTACTAACCCCCAATTTTGCAAAAAGGGGTTTTCACTGTTGCATAATTCAGAATCTGTTTCTACATTTGAATTGTCCAATTCTTTTGAAATAACTAAATCCTAATGTCATGAAAAAACCATTGCGTTTCTTCTCATTCGTATTTTTCCTCTTCGCTATTTATTTAAACGTGTTTTATAAGGAAGATTCTTTCTTAGCACGTGTAGTAGCAGGCAAATCTGAAGTTGCAAAGCAACAAACAGCACAAAAACAAAGCACTAAGGAAGCAAAGCCATTGGAAAATGAGCTGGCTGATAATTCAGCTAAGTAATTCCATTGTACATAGCAGTACAGCACGTCAACTATTTCGTTAAGCAATCAACGAACCGGCGATCCGTACCCTATATTATTTGCTGCCGGTGTTGAATTTTCTCATAATGTAAGTTTTGCGGAGGTGGTTTCCACCACCTCCTGTTTTTATTTTGCTTACATGTAAACCACGTTGAAAAACGGGGGTTTTGTTGTTTATAAAAATTTCTCTTTCTCTCTTTGGCAAGGGTGTTAACTTAGCGCCATGACCAATGATAAAAAAGTATTTCTGCTCGATGCGTTTGCACTCATCTTTCGTGCATATTATGCGCTTATCCGCAATCCACGTAATACATCAAAAGGAAAAAACACAAATGCACAGTTTGGTTTTACCAATGCATTAATTGAACTCATGACAAAACAAAAGCCATCACACATGGCTGTTTGTTTCGACACAGCTGCCCCAACAGAACGTCATACCGATTTTGCTGAGTACAAAGCCAACCGGCAGGAAGCGCCTGAAGACTTGCTTGCGGCTATTCCCGATATTAAGCGCATCATTAAAGGATTTAATATTCCTGTTATTGAATGTGATGGTTTTGAAGCAGATGATGTGATTGGTACATTAAGTAAACAAGGTGAAGCAGCAGGTTACGAAGTGTTTATGGTAACACCCGATAAAGATTATGGCCAGCTTGTAACCGATAAAGTAAAAATTTATAAACCTGCTTACCAGGGTGGTGATGTAGAGATACTGGGACCAGCGGAGGTTTGTGCTAAGTGGGGTATAAAAAATGTAAGCCAGGTGATTGACATACTCGGTATGATGGGTGATTCAGTTGATAATATTCCGGGCATACCAGGTGTGGGTGAAAAAACAGCAGCTAAACTTTTAGCTGAGTATGATACATTGGAAAATGTGTTGGCTAATGCAGCAAACATTAAAGGTAAAATGGGTGAGAAAGTAGCAGCAGGAAAAGACCTGGCCATTATGAGTAAAAAACTCGCCACCATTATTACGAATGTGCCTGTTGAATTTCATGAAGAAGATTTCCGCTTAAAAGAATGGAATAAGGATGAATTGAAAGAGGTGTTTGCTGAACTGGAATTTAAAACCATTGGTAAACGCATACTCGGCGATGATTTTAATGTATTTACTACAGCACCAGTAGGTGTGCAGCGTGATTTGTTTGGAAATGTGGTTGATACTACAATGGGCGAAGTAAGAAAAGATGCAAAACCTGCTGCCAAAACAAAACAACAAGAGGCAACCGCTACTGCAGAAGAAAAAGAAACAGATGAAGCGGCAACAACAGAGGAAAGCTCTTCAGAATTTACTATTGCGGCCAACAATATTCACAATACTGCACACGAGTACATTGCTGTTTCTGCAAAAGACGAACTGCAAAAACTTGTTGATGAACTTAGTCAACAAAAAGAAATTTGTTTTGATACAGAAACCACCGGTATTGATGCCAATGATTGCGAACTGGTGGGCATGAGCTTTTCGTACCAGCCGCACAAAGCATGGTACATTCCCTGTCCTGCCAACCAGGATGAAACAAAAGCTATTCTTCAAATATTCGAACCCTTGTTTGCAGATGAAAGCAAGACATGGGTAGGACAAAATATTAAATACGATCTGCTGGTATTGAAATGGTATGATGTGGAATTGAAAGGACAGTTATTCGATACCATGCTGGCACATTATGTAGTAGAGCCCGATGGGAAACGAAGTATGGATGAGTTGAGTGCACAGTTTCTTGGTTATGAACCGGTTCATATTGAAGAACTGATCGGTAAAAAAGGCAAAACGCAAGGAACCATGCGTGATGTGGAGCTGGAAAAGATAACCGATTATGCTGCAGAAGATGCAGATATTACCCTACAGATAAAACATGCATTGTTTCCAAAGCTGAAAGAGAAAGAAGTAGAACGTGTGTTTTACGAAGTGGAAAATCCGTTGGTGAAAGTGTTGACTGATATGGAGTTTGAAGGAGTAAAAGTGGATGTTGATTTCTTAAATGATTATTCGAAACAACTCGATAAAGACGCAAAAGAAGCGGAACAAAGAGTATACAGTTCTTCAGGATTGAAATTCAATTTGGCTTCACCAAAGCAATTGGGTGAAGTGTTGTTCGATCATTTAAAACTTGATCCCAAAGCGAAGAAGACTAAAACCGGGCAGTATGCAACAGGCGAAGATGTATTATTAAAACTGGCACATACCAGCCCGATTGTAGAAGATATTCTTGCTTTTCGTGAGTTAACCAAACTCAAATCAACCTATGTTGATGCGCTACCACAACTGATCAACCGCAAAACAGGTCGTGTGCATACAACATACGGACAGGCGGTTGCAGTAACAGGCCGTTTGGCAAGCAACAATCCCAACTTGCAGAACATTCCTGTGCGTACCGAAAGAGGAAGAGAAATACGCAAAGCATTTGTGCCACGTGATGAAAATCATTTGCTGGTGAGTGCCGATTATTCGCAGATAGAATTGCGTATTGTAGCAGCCATCAGCGGCGATCCTGCCATGTGCGACGCATTTATTCAGGGCAAGGATATTCATACCGCCACTGCTGCCAAAGTATATAAGGTGGAAGAGAAAGATGTAACCAAAGAAATGCGTTACAAAGCAAAGAGCGTAAACTTCGGTATCATTTACGGGCAGGGCGCATTTGGCCTGGCCGATAACTTAGGTATCAGCCGTACCGAAGCAAAAGAAATTATTGATAACTATAAGCGTGAGTTTGCAGGTATTCAAAAGTACATGGATGATACGGTGAATTTTGCACGTGAAAACGGTTATGTTGAAACCCTTATGGGACGTAAGCGCTGGCTGCGTGATATTAATTCCAGCAACTTTACCGTACGTGGTTATGCTGAACGAAATGCCATCAACTCACCAATACAGGGTACTGCTGCAGATATGATCAAACTGGCAATGATTAAAACACATGCAGCGTTAAAAAACAGTAAACTGAAAAGTAAAATGATCTTGCAGGTGCATGATGAATTGATCTTTGATGTGCTGAAAGAAGAAGCTGATGAAATAAAAGCATTGATCATTGACTGTATGCAAACAGCCATGCCGCTTACTCATGGCGTGCCGGTCATTGCAGAAGCAGGTACAGGTGTTAACTGGTTAGAGGCGCATTAACATGAAAACAGATATTCGAAACAGGGAAGATATACGTTTATTAATGGAAAAATTTTACGATAAACTTTTGGCTGACGAAAGCATCAGCTATTTGTTTACCGACGTAGCAAAAATTGATCTTGAACATCATTTTCCTGTGTTGGTAGATTTTTGGGATTCGATATTGTTTCAATCCGATACCTACCAGAAAAATGCAATGAAGCCACACATTGATCTGCATCAGCAATCAACTTTGGAGCCGCATCATTTCAAAACATGGCTTGGTTATTTTATTGCAACAGTAAATGAATTGTTTGAAGGAGATAAAGCAGAACTGGCAAGACAACGGGCAACCAGCATTGCCACCGTTATGCAGATTAAAATGCTGGAAATGCCAAACAATAAATAAATTGCTGTCAAGATCATTTGTTTAACACATTGAATGGGTTTTTATGCGTTTGCTTTCTTTGATCCTGATCCTTTTTGTTGCAACAACATCACGGGCTCAAACTAAATCTATCCATTTCATCAATGGGCAATGGTTTAATGGCTCAGGTTTTATAGCCGGGGAGTTTTACAGTGTAAATGGATATTTAACAAAAACAAAACCTGCCATTGTTGATTCGGTAATTGATCTCAACAATCAATATGTGATCCCACCTTTTGGCGAAGCACATAATCACTCTCCCGAAACAGACCAGGATCTGGAAGTGTACATTGAACGTTATTTAGCTGATGGCATTTTCTACATTAAAAACCCCAACAGTATTCCGTTTGCAACTAATAAAATTGTTCATCGGCTAAATAAACCAACCAGTGTTGATGTGTTGTTTGCAAATGGCGGGTTAACTGCAAACGGAGGGCATCCTGTTGTTTTATATAATTATCTCCTCAATACAACGTATAAAAAAGCGTTACCGGGCTGGACCACTAAAAGTTTTGAAGGCGAAGCTTATTATCTCATCAACACAAAAGAAGAACTGGAGAGAAAATGGCCTTTTATTCTTTCGCAAAAACCTGGGTTTATTAAATTCTATCTCATCTTTTCCGAAGAATATGAACAGCGGAAGAATGATACTGCTTACAATGGTAAAAAAGGAATCGACCCAAAACTGGCAAAGATCATTGTACAAAAAGCACATGCAGTTGGATTGAAAGTAAGTGCGCATGTGGAAACACCATTTGATCTGAAAGTGGCATTGAATGCCGGTGCAGATGAGATAAATCACTTGCCGGGTTACCAGGTACGTTGGAAAAGTGGTTATACGGAAACGTACTATAAACTCAGCAAGAGTCTTGTACGAAAAATGAAACGCAGCAAAGTACATGTTGATCCCACTTATTCGCTTCTAAAAACAGAACTGATGCCATCAGACAGGTTATTGTATGATAAACAAATGCGGCTGCAAAAGGAAAATCTCCGGATGTTGAAAAAACATAGGGTGCCCGTTACTGTTGGTTGTGACAGTTATAATCTTACTTCAAAAACGGAGATCGAGCATTTTCGTCTGCTGGGTATTTACAGCAGTCTTGAATTGCTGAAGATGTGGTGCGAAACAACGCCAAGAGCAATTTTCCCCAGCAGGAAAATCGCAGCGTTGAAAGAAGGTTACGAAGCCAGTTTTCTTGTGCTGAAGCAAAACCCTGTTGAGCATTTCGAAGAATTATACAACATCAGCTTCCGTGTAAAACAAGGCACAATACTTTGGTGAACTCATTCAGAATTCAGTCAGTTCAACACATTGGCGGGGTATTTAGAAACAGGGGTTATGTAAAGTAAAACCGGATGCATAAAAACGCCTGTTATCTCCTGATAGTTATCATATAATTCAGTTGCCTGTTGTTATTTTCCTGGCTTTAACTTTGCGGTTTAATTGACATTATGCAACCGATACTTATTTATTGTTACGATGCCTATTGTGGCTGGTGTTATGGCTTTAGTCCTGTGATCAAAAAAATTGCAGAAACATACAAAGGCAAACTTGAGTGCGAAGTATTGAGCGGCGGGATGATCATGCCGGAAAAGCCGGTACATATTGGCGCAACGGCGGGTTATATTAAAGATGCATACAAAACAGTAGAAGATTACACAGGAATAAAGTTTGGTGAAGATTATCTCTGGCATATCAATCATCCGGAAGAAAGCGATTGGTTCCCTTCTTCTGAAAAGCCGGCTATTGCCATGTGTATTTTCAAAGAGTTGTTTCCAACATTGCAGGTGCAGTTTGCATCGGACCTGCAATACTGTCTGCATTACGAAGGGCGAGATCTTACAGACAACGAAGCATACCGTCATTTACTGGAGAAGTATAATATTGATGCAGATGATTTTTATACAAAATTGAAATCGGAAGAGTATAAAGAGCGTGCTCACTACGAGTTTCAATTGTGTAAGCAATTGCAGGTAACAGGTTTTCCGCAGGTGCTGATACAAACAACAGAATCAAAATTTCACCTGCTTGCACGTGGCTTTACTGATTATGAAACACTGGCCAAACGTGTTGATCTTGTTTTAGCTGAAATGGAAAATCATTCTTATAATTAACAGCAAATACAATTATGATCCTTACTGTAACCCTTAATCCCTGCATTGATAAAAGTTCGCAGGCCGAAAAATTGAAGCCTGAAAGCAAACTCCGTTGCACCGAAGTAGTGAATGAACCCGGTGGCGGCGGTATTAATGTAAGCAAAGCATTGAAGCGGCTCGAAACTGCATCGGTTGCATTGTTTCCAGCAGGAGGACACAACGGTGATATGTTGTGTTCTTTGTTGAGTGAAGAAGAACTGGAGTTTCATGCAGTAGATACAAAAGTGGAAACAAGGGAAAACTGGATCATTCTTGAAACCTCTACTGTTAATCAATACCGCTTTACATTTCCCGGAAGAGAAGTACAGGAAGACACAATCAAAACACTCATCGATCAGATACGCAATTTCACTCCTTCTTATGTTATTGCAAGCGGCAGCTTACCTCCCGGCCTGCCCGATTATTTTTATGGACTGATTGTAAAGAATGCAAAAGCAGTGGGCGCAAAATGTATTGTAGATACAAGTGGTCCTGCATTACAGGCTTTGCAAGGCAAAGGTGCTTATCTCATCAAACCAAATATTGGTGAGCTTTGTAAAATGCTGAATGTAAATTGGCTGGATAAAGACGAAGTTCCAGATGCCGCACAGCAAGCTATTCGTGATGGTTTTGCAGAATTAATTGCAGTGAGTATGGGTCCCGATGGTGCATGGATCATCAGCAGTCATGAAAAACATTTTGCTGCTGCACCAAAAGTAGAAAAACGTAGTACTGTTGGTGCCGGCGATAGTATGGTTGCTGGCATGACCTATATGCTGCAGCAAAACCGTTCACTCAAAGAAGTAATTGCGTTTGGTGTTTCCTGTGGCAGCGCTGCTACCATGAACGAAGGCACACAACTGTTTAAAAAAGAAGATGCTGAGCGACTGTTTGCAGGCATGAGCTGATCTCCATCTGCCTTATTTCCGGTTTCATCTTTTTTCTTCTTGCAGAAAGAAAGGAAACGCTGTACTTTATTGTTCCTAAATCAATAAACAGATGAAACGGATTGCTTATTTACTTTTACTGGTTGCTTTTACAGCATGCAACAACGAAACCAAAACTGAGGCAACGGCAATAGATACGCCTGCTACAGCCACTACCACTGCTGCTGCTCCGCCAATGGATTCGGCCGCAATGGCCAAAGCCTGGCAGGATTTTGCAACACCTGGTGATATGCACAAATGGATGGCAGGTCATGAAGGAACATGGGATGCTGAAGTAACCTCTTTCATGGCAGGTGCTGAGCCATCAAAATCAAAGGCAACAGAAACAGTAAAGATGGTGATGAATGGTTTGTACCAGGAAGGAAATCTTTCAGGAACTATGATGGGTATGCCCTTTCTGGGGAAAAGTATTTTGGCGTACGACAATGCCAAGAAACAGTTTGCACTTACATGGATAGATAATATGGGTTCAGGTCTTTTGCTGATGACAGGCCGGTACGATGCAGCAACAAAAACATTGAATTTTAAGGGAACACAAACCGACCCAACAACCGGTAAAGACGCAAATGTTCGCCAGGAACAAAAGTTTATTGATGATAACACCTATGTATTGACCATGTATGGCGATGGACCCGATGGAAAAGAAGCCAAGTTCATGGAAGCAACATTTAAACGTGTAAAAAAATAGTCAACCATTAGCCTTATGTGCAGCCCCTTGTTTTGCAAGGGGCTTTTTTATGTAGATTTAAAAAAATAATCACCCATGCTCACCACCCGGATCATCAAACCAAAAATGATCATTCAGTTTGCCTGGCGTTTGCAGGCAGTATGTATTATCATCAGCGGTCTTGTATTTATTGCTCATGATTTCTTACACATCAAATCCATTGCTATCCCATTTTTACCTGTAGCAACAATTGGTACTGCAGTAGCTTTTTATGTAGGCTTTAAAAATAACTCAGCCTATGATCGTTTATGGGAAGCCCGCCGTGTATGGGGAAGTATTACCAACGCAAGCCGCATGTGGGGAGCAATGGTGGCCGATGTTGTGGCTTCACGTGCCAGCCCACAACAAGAAGTAACAGCTGTGAAAAAGGAATTAATGTACAGGCATATTGCATGGCTGAACATGTTGCGTTTGCAATTGCGTCGTAATCCTGTGTTCCATGAGTCGTGGTATGTTACTTCTCCCAAGCTGAAAGTGGTGAAAGATATTTTTGGCGATGAGAAGTATGAAGACAAAGCTGCAGAAATAATGACAAAGTTTTTAAGTGACGATGAAAAAAATGAGGTGGCGCACAAACCAAACATTGCATCTGCATTAATGAAACGTCAGAACGAAGAGTTGATCAGAATTAAAAACAAAGGATGGCTGGATGAACTGGAGCATAGCGATATGAGTAAGCTGGTACTGGAGTTTTACAATCAGCAAGGTGCATCTGAACGTATCAAGAGTTTTCCTTTTCCACGGCAGTATGCAAGTTTCAGCACTGTGTTTGTATTCATTTTTATTTTCCTGCTACCGTTTTCTTTAATTGGTGAATTGGCGAAACTGAATGCGAATATCAACTGGCTGGTGATTCCATTCACCATGTTGATCGCATGGGTGTTTGCCGTAATGGAGCAGATAGGAGACGCCAGCGAAAACCCATTTGATAACGGCATTAATGATGTGCCGATGACAGCTATTTGCCGCAACATTGAAATTGAATTACGAGAAATACTGGGCGAAAAAGAATTGCCTCCACGCATTGAACCTGTGCAAGGGATATTGATGTGATAAACGATAGAGTTACAGATGACACGGATTGAAAAGATGAACACAGAATTTTAAAACATATTTTTAAGATACTCCAAGTAAAAGAACAGCCGCTTTGACGAAAGCGGCTGTTCTTTATTTTAATCTGTGTTTATCAGCACCATCTCTGTCATCTGTGAATCTATCACAATCCTTTCCACTCAGGCATTCTTCCCGGTGTATAAGGAGCGCCATTCTTCTCCAAAATTTCTTCCAGGCGTTTTATTTCTGTGGCAATGGCTTTTATTTCATTGTACACCGGAGTAAATTGTTTGGCTGCTATTTGATAGTTATTCATCTGTGTTTGTGTGGGTGCAGCAGTGGTATTCCACAACGATCCGGTGATATAACCGATACGGCCATTGACCGAAGGCGATGTTTCAAACTCTCTTCTTGCTAAAGATGCATCGCCATTCAGCTGGCGGTTCACAGCATTTAACCGTTTCTCTACATTTTGTAATGCAGTTGACAGATCAAGCGTTTGCTTGGGTGTTTCAATAAGCGCCTGTTTCATATAACGCACTTTGTTCACTAACTCGCCACGGTATTGATCAGTTGCTGCCACCACACGGCTCAACTCGGCAATCTTCTTGCAAAAATCATCCAGTGCTTTTTTATCGGTAGCAGGAAGTGTAGCTGCATTCAAGGCCATTGCTTTGAATGTTTGCGGCGCAGTTAAATCGCTGTACACGCCATCTTCAAATTTGCTGAGTGAAACCTTGTATGTGCCGGGCAAAGCGAAGTAGCCTTGATCGGGTGAGCTGAATGCAAAGGATTCATCAAACGGTGTAAAGTCAATTGGTCCGAATGGTGCTGTGCGGAAATCCCACACAATGCGTTTCAATCCTTTCTTCGCCGGAGTTTTGATGCGGCGGACAACATTGCCCGCTTCATCTGTTACAGTAAACAGTAAATGCGGTGCAGGTTGCTCATCTTCCAAGCGCAGTGAATCAGGAGAAGGATACGTTGGTGCTTCGCCTTTCTTAATTTTTTCTGCTTCTGCTGCCCGGCGTTTTTCTTTGATGGTTTTAATATCTTCTTTCAAATAATACGTAAACACTGCCCCAACTTTCGGATTGGGTGTGGTAAAGAAACTTTCGCCCTGGAAACCTTTGCCTCTTACACCCAGCGGTTGCGATTCAATAAACATCCATGCATCTTTTACCGGGAAGATAACCGCTTCTTTGTCCAGGTCTTCACGTTTTAAATTGCGCAGCGGCGTATAATCGTCGAGCACATAAAAACCACGACCGAAAGTTGCAAGGATCAGATCGTTTTCTCTTTTTTGTATTTCTAAATCTTTTACAGCAATCGTTGGCAGGTTGCCTTTCATCTGCACCCACTTATTACCGCCATCAATACTCACAAACAAACCAAACTCAGTACCAACAAATAACAAGTCTTTGTTTACATGATCTTCTGCAATGGTGTACGATGTGCCACGCTCGGGTAAATTGTTGGTAATGGCGTTCCATGTTTTACCGCCATCACTTGTTTTATAAACATACGGATGGAAATCACCATAACGATGATGATTGAATGTTACATATGCTACATTCTTATCATGCTGTGAGGTGATGATGTGATTTACGTAAGTCCGTTCAGGTACACCGGCAATATTATCGATCTTCATCCAGTTGGCACCGCCATCGGTCGTAACCTGGATCAATCCATCATCTGTACCAACATAAATGGTATTCTCATCAAACTTCGATTCAGCGATGGTGGTGATGTTACCATAAATATCTGTTGAGCCATTTTTTGCCACAGCATCCATGCTCCACACTTTACCCATCACCGGTAATTTGTTGCGGTCGATCTGTCTTGTTAAATCAGGACTGATCACTTTCCAGGTATTGCCCCGGTCATCGGTACGGAACACTTTATTGGCTGCATGGTAAAGCCGTTTGTTATCGTATTTCGAAATCACCAGAGGTGCATCCCAGTTCCAACGATAGGCTTCACCTTCGGGTTCCTGTGGCTGAATAAATAAATACTCGCCGCTTTTTTTATCGTAACGTGTTAATGCACCATACTGTGCCTGGGCATACACAATGTCGGGATTGGTTTGATCGATCTGCGACTCATAACCATCACCTAAGCTGGTGAAATACCAATCGGAATTGAAAATACCATTTGCACTCAAGGTACGTGAAGGACCGCCCATGCTGAAGTTATCCTGTGTACCGCCATGAATATGATAGAAAGGAAATGCATTATCGGTTGCTACTTTGTAAAACTGTGTTACCGGCAGATTGGCTTTGAAATCCCAGTTGCTGCCTGCATCAAAACTTTCGTACACACCACCATCGCAGCCAACTAAATAATGGTCGGTATTATTGGGGTTGATCCAGATCACATGGTTATCGATGTGCTTGTTCTTTTCACCAAGAATCGAAAATGTTTTACCGCCATCTTTACTTACACCAAAGTAAACATTGATCACAAATACTTTGTTGATGTCTTTAGGATCGCAATAAATCTTTTGATAGTAGTTACCGGATGTAGAATAGCCACTTTGCTTTTCCCAGCTTGCACCACGATCGGTACTTCTAAATACACCGCCTTTTCCTTCAGGTGCTTCCACCACGCAATACAACACATCCGGATTAACAGGAGAATAATTCAAACCGATTCTGCCAATATCACCACCGGGTAAGCCATTCATCATCTTGTTCCAGGTTGCACCGCCATCGGTACTTTTATAGAGTGCCGACTCAGGTCCGCCGCCAATGTATGTAAACACTTTCCGCTGACGCTGATGCGCCGCTGCATATACAATGTTGGGGTGACGAGGATCAACCATCACTTCATTAAAGCCGGTATGCTCACTTACATTCAGCACCTGTTTCCATGTTTTGCCGCCATCGGTTGTTTTATAAATACCACGTTCGCCACCACTGTTCCAAACTGGACCATACGCTGCCACATACACCACATCACTGTTTTTCGGATCAATCGCAATACGACCAATATGTTCCGAATTTTTCAATCCAACATTCTTCCAGCTCTTGCCGCCATCTTCACTTTTGTACACGCCATCGCCATAACCAACCACTCGCTGGTTATTGTTTTCGCCGGTACCAACCCATACCACATTGGTATTGGTGGGATCGATGGCTACGCAGCCAATCGAAAAAGAACCTTCGCCATCAAATATTGGAGAATAAGTAATACCTGCATTGTTTGTTTTCCACACACCACCTGCTGCCGAGGCAACATAGTATTCACTTATGTTGTTCGGGTTTACTGCAATATCTGCAATACGACCTGATGTAATGGCGGGGCCTACACTGCGAAATTGGAGACCGTTTAATAATCCGCTGTTTAGTAAATCTTTCGGTGCTTCTTTTGCAGGAGCTGCTGTTTTCTTTTGTGCATGAAGAGCAAATGTTGAAACGATCAGCAAACAAGT
Source organism: uncultured Lacibacter sp. (assembly GCF_946479605.1). Next base: position 13,383 of record NZ_CAMLGT010000014.1, on the reverse strand, counting down.
GCTGAAAATTTTGAAAACGTTCATAACAGTTGGTTTTGAAAATGGATAAGAAAGGTAATAAAAAAGTTGACCATGAGAGTGATCAACTTTTGCATTGTCCAAATCAGTAGTCCGTTAAAATAATTTTTCATTCGGCGGTTTTATACCAACCAGGCGGATGTAAATAGTGGTTTGTCCACGATGATGCGCCTGGTGTTCCAACGCTTTGTTGAGCCACGCAAACCGTGAGAATATAAAGTTGCCACGACCGGCAGGCTCTAACAGTTTGCTTACATCCATGTTCTTAATGCTTTCAATGGCATAATCATAACTGGTCATCACATAATACATAACCGAGTCGGCCGATTGTGCTGTTTTACGTTGTTCCAGGTTTTGCCCGAATGAAATACGCTGTGCGCCTGTACCATTTGCAATAAAACCGGTAATGCCTTGTGCAAGGTGCAGCATTTGTTGTGCAAAGCTCCGGATGCTGTCCTGTGCCTTGAAATCGTATTTATCTTTCGGCATTGCTTCAAGATATTCTCTGGTATAAGCTTTCGAACGCTCCCAGTCTTTGATGTAAAGTGCTTTAACAGAATCGGCAAATTGTGCTTTTGCAACTGCAGCGACCATGAACATCATTGCAAGCAGAAACAGTTGTTTTTTCATTTTGTAGTTTGGTTTATTGTGATGAATTGATTTTGTAATCGTTTAGGAATGAAGATACTTATTGGGAACATTGGGCGAATTATAAGTGATATTATACTGATGCTTTAATAAAACAGCAATTACATCATTGATGGTTTGTTCGTTCCTGTGCATTTGAGGCAGCAACCCCATCATCGCATAACTGATGGGGTTAACAGCAGGGATGAATGTTTCCCAGCTATAACCTTTTCCCCAAATGATTCCTTTTACTGTTACATCAAGCCTTGCACCTTGCTCTAACAGGAAATGCATCATCTCTTTCGATTGATGATTATTCTGGTTCACCGTATGAAAGATGGGTGTTTGTGCACCAAAGCCATATTCATCTGTACCGGCAACAGCATTTACATCAGCACCATGCTTCACCAGTAACTCTGCACAAGCCAAATGATTAAACTCTGCACATACATGCAGCAGCGTTGCTTCTTCAAGAGGAGTATAGGCTGCTTTAAATGAAACGTTCTGTTCAATGATCGTTTTATTTTTTTGTATTTCTGTTTCCAGCAAAACAGGATCATTCAACAATACGGCCAGCAATGCTTTGTCAGCAAATTGCAAACCGGCATCCACAAATGCTTTTACACAATCTTTAAAACGGGGACTACGGGTGTACTCACTCAGCAGTTCATAAATAAGCGGTTGATTGTTGTGCAAACTGTTTACATCAAGCCCATGGACAAAACAATTACGGATGCCATCTACGGCATGTAACTCGATCAATGTGATAATATCATCTTCGGGCACATGCATGATTTACTATTCGCATTTGTTTATGGCAACTGCATAAGGCACCACTTTTGCCAGCATGATCTTATTTTTTACTGCAGGATCGTCCTGCATAAATTGCTGTGCTTCTTTTTCATCTTTTGCATAAAAGATCACCAGCCCCATCATACCTGCATCTTTTAATTCCAGCATGGTACGGCCGGCAAGGATCACTACTCCTTCATTTTTCAATTTTACCAACCGTTGAAAATGTTCGCCTGTAATGGCTTCATCTTCCTTGCTCCAGTTTTTTTCTTCTTTATACTTTTCAGTAAGGGTAAGAATGCCCAGCCATTGAGGCGTTTTCTTTTTTTCCTGAGCACTGAGTTGAAATGCCAAAAAGCAGCAGCAGATGATAAGCAGTTGTTTCATTGTATAGTTTATTTATCGTTTTAGTTTTTCTTCATAAAGACTGATCCATTCATCGGCCGACATTTTGCCTGCAAGTTCACCGATTAGGTCAATAGGAATGTCTTCCGGTTTTTTGTAACGGATACAGCTTTTGCCCATATCTAGTTTCTTCGGGGAAGCTTTTGCATGTGCTTCGGTAAACCATTTCAGTAATTCAGGGCTGGCATAGATACCCATGTGATAGACTGCAATAAAATTCTTTTGCGAAGCAATGCTCATAAACGGCAACGGATCTTTGGGGTTACAATGGTAACCTGCCGGGTATTTTGAATGCGGCACACAATAGCCCAGCATACCATAACCCATCGCTTCCTTAAAACCGGGCGAAAGGTTTTTTTTGATGGCTGCACGAAGTTTTTTAAACGCTGCCTGCCGTTCTTCCGGTATTTCGGCAATATAATCTGTGGGCGATGTTGCTGATGATTGCATCTGTATATTGGTTTGTTTGGATTTACAAAGTAAGGTTTTACAATAAGCCGCCGACCATGCCTATAGAATTTTTACTACACAAATACTACTAAAAACAAGTACAAGCTAATACGCAAAGGTTCTATTTTTTCCGGCTCTCCGCTGTTGTTACTTTGTGCTATCAACGGTGATAATAAAGACAGCGAAAAACCAAGCATAAATGAATTGATCCCGATGAAAAACTGTTTACCCTTGTAGCCAACAACAACCAATTCCTGATTGAAAGCCAGTTTTTAGCCCGTCCCGTTTACCCAAAACCCACAACAAAACCAGCGTTTAAAAGGTCGTTTACCCTATAACACATTACCAAGTCCTGTAAGAAAACCATTCCAATCCGTACCAATGAAGCCATAGTTTCCGGATGTTCCTGATGATGATAAACCAGTTCTGCGAAACTATTTTTCCCCCTGAAACCTGAATTCCAACAATAGCTGATCGTTTCTACGATGAGCTTTTTTGTTTTTAGAAACTCAGTATCCTGAAAAATTCCGGCCACGGCCCCATTTCTTCTTTATACTGTTTGGCCATTACCCTTGTGATCTGTGCAAGATGTGTAAGATCATGCACCACCCAGGTTGATAAAAGATTCCGCAAGGTTACTTCACCCAAAACAGGATGTATCCCTTTTCGTTCAAGATCATTTTCTGTGAGTTGAAGCGATTGAAGCCATTCCATATTCTCGGCCCGTATTGTTTTAAACTCATCAAGCAACTGCTGTATTGTTTTGCCTTTGCTTTCTTCAAATTGCGCAAAACGGTCGTATGGCGCAAAGGGTATAGCAGTGCCGTGCTCCAGAATCAGTTTTGCCCGTACTACCCAATCAGTTCGCTCTCCGTGAATAAGATGCCCCACCACATCGTAGGGTGAAAAAGAATCAGGTCCTTCGTTGCTCATGACCCAGCCATCCGGCAAATCCTGTAAAAGTGTATGTAGCACTGCCGGGGTGCGTGCCAGTATATCTATTGCCTGATTTTTGGAATAATTCATTTCTTTTTGGCCGCCGTTTTTTTCTTACTTGATTTTGCAAATTTGTTATACGCTAATGCCAGCTGCACCCAGTAGTCAAGTTGTTTTTTTGTTTTCAGTACATCGTCACTTATGAAGTAATAACCTTTAATGTCGTTCCCTTTCATTTGCATGGCTTTGCAACCGCTCATTTCTTTTACTTCTTCATCCAGTGCAGGATCAATACGCACCATTATTTCATCAGTGTGTACTGCCACACACATTTTATCATCTACCATAAAACACAATCCTTTAAAAATTTCTTTCTCTTCTGAAATGGTATGTGTTTGTTCTACAAGATCACGAACCCGTTGTGCCAGTTTTTCGTCGTAAGCCATTGTTTGTTTTTATGAATTGATGACATGCTGGATATGTTCATTTTTATTCCGCAGATCAATACCTCCTTCAAACATCGATTTCATGTTGGCCAGATAAAAAGTCCAGCCTCCATGACAGCCAACATGATATTGTTGTTTTGATTTTTCATCAAGGGGAATATTGTCCTGCAGCAGTTCCACCATCATTTCATCCTGCTCGGGATAAATACGAACACTGCAATTACCTGCATTGCCAAAACGGAATTTGAAAAAATCGGTTCCGTTGCAATCAAGTATTTCACCAGTTTCAGTTACATCATCGCTGTAGCCATGCCAGCGCCAGAGATAGTTATCGCCGGGTTGTGCCAATTCTGTATTGCCACGTACTGTTCCATCGGGTGTGCTGTATTCAGCAAAACGCAGAAACCAATATTCCATACCGGCTGTTGTTGCCCATGCATGATAAATTTGTTCTGCTGATGTTTCTTTAATGCTGATGCGTACAGTAAACCTGCTCCAGTCAATTACAGACATGATCATTTTTTTTTACGTGAATAATAGAAGTTCGATTTTTTTACCGGTGTGGTTGCACCATCATCAATTACTGCATGAATAGAATCAGCGTTAACCAATGTATAGCTGATGCGTTTGGGAAAATCATGCTGCGGGTTTTCAGCCACAAAACCTGTTTCGCTGTACGAAGTGATCCTGAACTTGACCGGTTGCTCCCCATTCTGATTCTTTACTGTGGGTATATAGTAGTATTGCCCAATGCGGTACGAAAGTTCAATCTTTTCCAATGGCACTTCCGTTCCGTCTGCACGGGTCATGATACTTTCACCTGCAAATGTGCTGTCGTTAGCAACGGCCCATTTTTCTGTAATAATACCCCGCCTTGTTTGCATTTGCCAGGAACCCTTTAACCAGTGAAACGTTTTTAGGGATCTGTTCACTACGGTTGGTTCTGTAACAAAACTGCAAACGGTGAGCAACAATAGAGCTGAAATGCTGTTCTTGTTCATGTACAATTATTGTCTGTATTTTTCCGGTATGTTATGCAATGCAATGCGGTTGCCTTCTGTATCTGAGAACACAGCCATATCGCCATACTCGTCAGAAATAACAGTTTTTGGAACAAGCACTTTACCCCCGGCAGGCTCTACACGATCAAGAAAGATCTGTACATCGGGATTGCCGTTGAGGTAAATCAACGGACCGTCAGTAGCAGAAGGTTTGTAAAAGCCGGTACTTTCCTGTACCAGTGTGCCACCAATTCCTTTCATGGGATCATCAATGGGGAACATCCGCATTTTTGTTCCCTGGAAATCCAGTGCCTGCATTTGAAACTGAAAAACCGCTTCATAAAATTTTTGTGCACGGTCGATGTCGGTTGCCGGTATTTCAAACCAGCTGATAGCATTATCCATAATGTAAGTTTTAGAGATTTATTTTTTATTTGTTGACTGTAACTGCTTCATGTTTTTGTAAGCAGTGGTAATTAACTGCTTCAGTATTTTCGTATCAACGTCACTCAGCTTTTTGATATATAAACAGGAACCGCCTGTTTTACATTGACCAAGTTGATCCAGCAATTCTTTATAGTGACCGATGCCGGGCATGATATACAACGTGAGGTTTTGTTTACGTGGCGAGAACCCGGTGATGAACCAATCGCCTTCCTGTTTACTCCGTTCAGATTTATAATGATAACTGCCAAACCCCACAATGCTATCGCCCCACATGGCAGGTTCTTCTTTTGAAACTTTTTTCATCAGTTCCATAACGGTAAAACAATCCTTTCGCTTTTCTTCATCCGCCACATTGTTTAGAAAAGTTTCTACACTCGCCTTGTTTCGTTGCGTCTTTAATTCAGCCATTGGTCGTTGTTTTTTTGATCGAACAGATTTTTTATTACAGTGCCGCTCTTGTTTCTTTTAATCCTTTGCTTTGTAAATATTCCACTAATTCTTTCGCTTCTTCACCACCACGGTTTGCGTGATGCAATAGTGTAAAACCATGCGGGCCTCTTGCATACAGGTACGATGGATATGTTTCAATATACGCTTTTACAATTTGTGTTTTGCCCAGCATGGTCAGCACAAATAAGTTTGTGCGTGCCCCTTTTTCAATCAAAAAATTCGCAATGTCTTTATTGCCCACATGCCCTGCACCTTCAAGCCCGGTTTCAAAATCGCCGCCACCTAAATCCCAGGTTGCATAAATAAGTGTAGGAAACTCCGCCAGCAGATTTTTTACTTTCTCCAGGTTGTTATGTCCCGCACTTACAAACTCTTTCACCTTTTCAGCAGGCAAAGGATCTGGCTTGGTTGATTGATTGACGGCTGTTTGCTGCGCAAGAATAATTGAAGGAAGAGCAATGATGCCGCTGCCAACAGCTACATTTTGCAGAAATGATTTACGGTTCATGATAAAGGTCTTTCTTAAAGTTCCGAAATTGAACAGAGTAATTTCTCCCGTTCATCATATCAGTTTTTGCCATCAACTTTATCGCCACACGCCAATAATAGCACCCATTAATGTTAGTGCAATCAATGCATAACCGCCATTGATAAAAATATAGCGTGCCGTTTTCTGTTCAAACAATGCAGCAATGGCAATGGCGCAAAAACCCCAGATGCCTGCAAGAAATCCTGCAATGCTTCCCCAGCTAACATCGGTTTTTTGTGCACAGTTGCCTGTACATTCAGCAGGTGTATCCGCTAAAAACATGGCAAGGTTTGCCGCCATGATCAATGAAAGAATAAAAGCCCAGCCAAAGATCTTTGTTTTATTGGCATTCTTTACCTGTTCTTGTGTAAACCTGTTTTCACTCATCCATGCATTACCAAATAACATGGGCGAATACCATACACCACCTAATACAAATGCGGAAATACCGGCTGTTAAAACGGCCAGCCAGTTGATTGTGCTCATATCCATACAATTGATTTTTTGGGTTGAAAAATTTGTTCGTATTCGAATCTATTTTACAAACTTTACATGCGCAAGCACAAGAGAACGAAACCGGAACTGATGCCGACTAATGCACAAAACATAACGACGAAATTGTTTGGCCCTAAGGACAGGATCAATGATATTGGCATACGTGTAGTGCTGGTGCCGCTGTTTGGTATTGCTATTCCGCTGATAACGCAAATGGTGCCGCACGAAGAGTTTACAAACTGGCAGATAAAATTCAGTTATCTCTATACCATTTGCATTGCGTTTGTTATTTATGAAGGTGTTCGCTTTTTACAGTTTACCCTCCGCTCATATTTCGACTGGCTGAACAAACCTTTTCGCAAAATCCTTGCGTTTGTTATTACCATTCCTTTTTATGTGGTGCCGGTAAGTGTGCTGATGCTGGTGGGTTGGTACAAAATATTTATGCATGGAGTGGTTGACTGGAACGTGGTGCGTTTGTCGTCCATCATTATTTTAATTGCTGTTTTCTTTTTGGTGAATTTGTATGAAACCGTTTTTCTGGTAAGAGATGTGGCCAATGATAAACTGCAGCAGGAAAAACTTGAACGTGCAAAAGCAGAGGCAGAACTGGAAGCATTGAAAAACCAGATCGATCCGCATTTTATTTTCAACTCACTCAATACATTATCACACCTGATTGAAGAACAGCCGGAGAAGGCAAAGCTGTTTAATGATCACATGGCCGATGTGTATCGTTATATTTTACAGAATAAAGCCAAAGACCTGGTGCTGCTGCGTGATGAAATGCTGTTTATGCAGGATTATTTTTCATTATTAAAAATACGGTTTGAAGATGCACTGCAGCTTGATGTTGAAGTTGCGGAAGAAAGATGGGATCAATATTTGATTCCGCCCATTTCGCTACAGGTGTTGCTTGAAAATGCAGTAAAGCATAACGAATTTTCGGCTGCATTGCCGTTAACGATCCGTCTGCACTTTACTGAAGATGAGTTGCAAATGGAGAATCTGCTCCGGGAAAAGAAATTGCGGAAACCATCATCACGCATTGGTTTGCAAAACCTGGAAGAACGTTACAGGCTCAGCACCGGCAAATTTATCCGTATTGATAAAACCGAAAACAGTTTCACCGTTTGTTTACCTGTTTTGAAAATTAACTGATAGGTATGCCATACCTTGTTTGTGCCTGAAAATTGATTGATATGCGTATTGTAATTATTGAAGATGAAAAACCGGCAGCGGAAAAACTAACCAAAGCTTTGTTGAAACAAAACACTGGTTTCAGTATTGAAGCAGTGCTTGACAGTAACGCTGTTGCAGAGCAATGGTTTGCCACTCACAGCATGCCCGATCTGTTGTTTATGGATATTGAACTGAGCGACGGTCTTTCGTTTCAATTGCTTGACAAGATAAACATAACATGCCCCATTATTTTTTGTACTGCCTATGATGAATACTGGCAGGAAGCATTTGAACATAACGGTATTGATTATTTATTAAAACCAATGAGCGATGAAAAACTGCAACAGGCATTGAACAAATATGAAACACTGAAAAAATACTTTGCACAAAACCTGCAGCAATTATTACAATCGCAGCAAAAGCAAGCTACCGGGTATAAAAAACGTTTTTTGGTAAAACGGGGCAGCGACTATATCAGCATAAAAACAGAAAACATTGCTTATTTCTATGCCACGCATAAACTGGTGTGCATGGTGGATCAGCAAAACCAGAAATTTATTCTTGATCAATCCCTCGCCGACCTGGAAAAAGAAACAGATCCTTCTTTGTTTTACCGGGTAAACAGGAAATACCTGGTAAATGTGGCTTCCATTCAAAAAATAAAATCCTATCCAAAAAGTAAACTCGAACTGGAGTTACGACCTGCAGCTCCTGAAGAGGTGATCATTAGCCAGGAGAGTGCTGCAGCATTTAAAGAATGGATGGGAAGTTAATTCAAATAGACAATTTACAATGAGCAATAGGCAAGTTGGCAACCGGGTTCAATTTGGCTTTTGCCAATTGCTCAATGCCAATTCTTCCTACCCGTTCTTCCCCTACCTTTGCAGTTCAAATCTTCCGAATGAAAAAGTGGGTTAGCCTGGTTGTTGTTTTTATGATCGTTTTCCTCTTTGCTGGTTTTGATGCAGAGGCACAATGTTCCATTTGCACCAAGACAGCGTCACAATTAGGTGAAAAGCCAGCCAAAGCCCTGAACGGAGCCATCCTTTACCTGATGATGTCCCCGTTGTTGATCATTGGCTTTATTTGGTGGCGCTGGTGGAAGACACAGAAGAACGCAGAGCAGTAAATCAACCATTAGTCACATTCCCTTTTTTCCTTTCCCTTCATAGCTTAACTTGTATGCATCAATCAACTGCATATGAGAAAATTAATTTTACTGCTTTTGCTGATACCACTCTTTACAACAGCACAAAAGCTTCCATCAATTGAAGAAAAAACAAACGGGTTAAAAAAGTACGAAGGCTATTTCCCTTTTTATTGGGATGAGAATACCGGTAAAATTTGGCTGGAGGTAGATAAGTTAGATACCGAATTTTTATACGTTGTTTCGTTGCCTTCAGGCTTGGGATCAAACGATATTGGTCTTGATCGTGGTTTATTGGGTGAGGATCGTATTGTGAAGTTCAGTAAGATTGGCCGAAAAATTTTACTCATTCAGCCAAACTACAGTTACCGGGCTTTATCCAATGATGCTGCTGAACGCAGGGCAGTGGAACAGGCTTTTGCACAAACAACGGTGTGGGGTTTTACAGTGGAAGCAGAAAGCAACGGCAAATTCCTTGTGGATGCGACTGATTTTTTAGTGCGTGATGCCATGAAAGTGAGCAACAGCATCCGTCGTATGCGCCAGGGAAATTATATGCTGGATAAAACACGCAGTGCCATGTATCTGCCACGGACCAAAAATTTTCCGCTCAATTCAGAACTGGAAGTAACCGTTACTTATACCAACAGCGATGGTGAGGTAGGCAATTTTGTACAATCAGTTACTCCTTCTACAGAGGCCATCACCTTGCGTATTCATCATTCACTGGTGCAGTTGCCCGATAATAATTACAAGCCCAGGGTATTTGATCCACGCAGCAGTTATATTCCCGTTTCGTTTTACGACTATGCATCCCCCGTTAGTGATCCCATCGAAAAGCAATACATCATTCGCCACCGTTTGAATAAAAAAGACCCATCTGCTGCAAAAAGCGAAGCTGTGAAGCCCATCATTTATTATTTAGACAATGGCACACCAGAACCTATTCGTTCAGCCTTACTTGCCGGAGGTAAATGGTGGAACCAGGCTTTTGAAGCTGCTGGTTATATCAATGCTTTTGATGTGAGAATACTTCCCGACGATGCCGACCCGATGGATATTAGATACAACATGATCAACTGGGTGCATCGCTCAACACGGGGCTGGAGTTATGGTGCTTCGGTTGTTGACCCCCGTACAGGTGAAATCATTAAAGGACAGGTATCGCTTGGTTCATTACGTGTGCGACAGGATTATCTCATCTTTTCTGGTTTGTTAGCACCTTACGAAACAGGAATACCAGCCGATGATAAAATGCTGAATGCTGCATTGGCAAGATTACGCCAGTTATCGGCACATGAAATTGGTCATACAATTGGACTGATGCACAACTATGCAGCCAGTGTAAGCAACCGTGCAAGTGTAATGGACTATCCGCATCCAACCATTCGGGTGAATGCAAATGGTGACATGGATTTTTCCAGTGTGTATGATGATAAGATTGGTGAGTGGGATAAAGTAGCCGTTACATGGGGCTACCAGGATTTTCCTGCAGGCACCAATGAAAAAGCGGCCTTGAACAATATTATTCTTGATGCAAATAAAAGAGGCTTGCAATTCATTAGCGATCGGGATGCACGTGCACCGGGTGGCTTGCATCCACAGGCGCATTTATGGGATAATGGTGTAAATGCTGTTGATGAGTTGAAAGAAGTAATGAAAGTACGGGCCAAAGCGTTACAACAATTTGGCGAAAAAAATATTATGCCCGGTATGCCCATGGCCATGCTGGAAGATGCATTGGTACCGGTTTATTTTTATCACCGTTATCAAATTGAAGCGGCTACAAAACTGGTAGGCGGTATGTATTATAGCTATGCTTTGCGTGGCGATGGACAGATCATTACCAAAGTGCTGGGTAAAGATGAACAGCGAAAGGCATTGAACAGTATCATTGATTGTATTGATCCCAAAGTGTTGATGATACCTGATCGTATTGCTGCATTGATACCACCAAGGCCATCGGGTTATGGCCCTTCAAGAGAATTGTTCAGGAAACGAACAGGTTTATCATTCGATCAATTAGCACCTGCGGAAACAGCTGCTGATCTTCCGTTCTCCTTCCTGTTTAACAGCGAACGGTTGAACCGCATGGCACAACAGGAGATCAACGGTGGCTTGGGTGTGGCCGAAATGATACAAACACTCATCGATAAAACATGGAAAACACCACGCCGTAATGGAATGGAAGCATTGATCCAGCAACAAACGGAACAGGTATTGCTGACGTATTTACTTGCAGCAAGTGTAGATGAAAACAATTCCTTTCTTGTTCGTGCAACGCTGCAAAAGAGTTTGAATGATTTAAAAAAGCAACTGGAAGCACAGATAAAAACTGCAACAGGCGTTACCGCAGGTCATTTGCAGTTGGCATTGGAGCGAATGAAAAACCCATCGGCTGCCAAACCTACTATTCATAAAGAAATTCCTCCGGGTGCACCTATTGGTTGTGAAGATTAACTAAGAGTTTGAAGGAGTAAAAAGAGATAAAAAAGAGGAAACTAAACCAGTTTCCTCTTTTCCTTTTTCCACTCTTTTATCTTTTAGTTCATGTATTTTACAACAAACCGGTACAAATTAAAATCACTCTTCTTCATTTCTTCTTCAATCTGCAACTTCATTTCTTTTTTCTGTACATCTTTCATGCGTTGCTGTTGGATCAGGTAATACGCTTTCTCTGCAAGCAGCCAGCTTTTTCGTTCGTTCTTATACGGCAGAGCAAGTAATTGCTGTATGCTTTGCAGTAATTCTGTTGCTCCGTTTTTTTCTGTAGCAATTGTTTTTACCACAGGTATTTCAACAGCATGGTTAGTAAACGCTGGCGCCAGCATTAGGCGGAGGTTGCGTACAAACAGATCCGCTTCGGGTCGGTCAGCTTTGTTCACCGCAAACACATCTGCAATTTCCATTAAGCCTGCTTTCATGGTTTGCACTTCATCACCTGCTTCCGGTACAAGCACTACAACGGTTACATCAGCCAAACCAGCTATTTCAATTTCACTTTGTCCCACACCAACCGTTTCTACTATTACATAATCAAAACCTGCTGCCTTGCAGGTATCGGTGATCTCTAAAATTTTTGGATGCAGTCCACCCAATGACCCTCTTGTAGCTAATGAACGGATGAATACGTTTGGATGATTGTACCAATTGCTCATGCGGATACGGTCGCCCAGCAATGCACCAAGATGAAACGGAGAAGAAGGGTCGATACAAAGCACAGCTACTTTTTTGTTTTGCTGCACCAACAGATCGATCAGGCCGTCAGTTAATGTACTTTTTCCTGCACCCGGTGGCCCGGTTATGCCAATAACAGGTGTGGATGACGCAGGCAGAGTTTGTAAAAAAATTTCATAACCCTCCACTTCATTTTCTATTAATGAAATACAACGGGCCAGGCTTTTTGTATTGCCTTGTTCTGTTTCCTGTAGTAATGAAGCCCACATGCCACAAACCTAATAGAAATAATCAGTTAAACAAGCGGGGCCGGATAAACGCAAAAGGACATCTGTTTTTCACACTTATAAATAATAACGTCACAACCGTTAAACCACGGTTGTTTTAAAATGTAAACTTCGTTTATTTGCAATAAGAACCATGACAGTCAAGAGATCCACGATAAACAGTACCCTTTTTACTACAGGTATACTCTTAATGATCGTTGGTTTTTTTTATACACGCTCATTACTCACTATCGGAACAACAATCATTATTATCAATGGATTTGCACAAAATGATTTAAAAGAGCGGATGTCGGTTTTCCGCAGGGATCATTTACTAATAGGTATCAGCAGCCTGTTCATCTTGCCTTTTCTATCGGGTTTGTGGAGTAATGATAAAGCGGCATGGGGCGAGCTGATGTGGGATCAGCTACCGATATTGCTTTTGCCATTTGCGATGGCGGTGCAAAAAGGATTTGAACGAAAGCATTTTGTATATATCTCACTGTTGTGGATAGCTTTGTTGCTGGCAGGGTCGGTTTGGAGTGCAGGCTATTATATTGCTGATAAACAAACCTATCTCGAATTGTATCGTTTATCGAAGGTAATACCAACACCTGCAGCAAATGATCATATCCGTTTCAGCATGGCCATTGTTATTGGGTTATTATTGTGGCTGAAACTGGAAGAATGGAAAAATTTTTCTTCGGAAACAATAAAATGGCTTTGCAGAATTGCAGCTGTGTGGCTCGTTTTTTATCTGCACCTGCTTGGCGCCAAAACAGGGTTGATGGGATTATACCTTGTGGTATTGCCTTTATTCATCTGGCAGTTATACCAAACAGGAAAAAAGCAACTGGCGGTTGCAGCCATTGCCGCAGCGGTTTGTTTACCTGTCATAGCTTTTTACAGTATTCCTACCTTTCGCATCAGGCTGCAGTATGTGTTGTTTGAAAAACAAAACTGGCAATCGCCGGAGTTTGCAGGAAACTTTAGTGATGTAAACAGGCTTGCATCC
>NZ_CAMLGT010000013.1 GCF_946479605.1 uncultured Lacibacter sp. | reverse complement strand
TGATCAGAAATATGTCGCACAGCCTTATTCCGCCTACGTTAAAAAACTTCGGGCTTGAAAGTGCGGTTAACGATATGTTTCAGAAGATCAACGGAAGTGGTTCTATAAGTGCGAGTGCCCGTTTCCATGACTATAAACGACGATTGAAACTTGAATATGAGTTATCTATCTTCCGTGTGCTGCAGGAGTTAGTAAACAATACCATTAAGCACAGCCATTCAAGTTTTATTCATCTCACTCAAAACAAAACTGATCAGTATATTTACATACGCATGCATCACGATGGTGAAGGGCTTACACAAACCGAGTATGAAAAGCTGAGAGATACCCCGGCAGGAATGGGATTAAAAAACATTTACAGCAGGGTAAAAATATTGAACTCTAAAATTCTGTTCGAAAAAGACCCCTCAAACACATACTATAAGGTTACTATTGAGATACCAATTGATGCAATGTTATAACAGGGCAAAACACTAACTTTACAGATCCTTGATCTTATGAGTACGATTAAAGTTGCAATAGCAGACGATCATCAAATTTTCCGGAAAGGGGTAATCCTTTCACTTCGTACGTACACGAATATCAGTTTCGTTCTTGAAGCTGAAAATGGTGAGGAATTGTTGGCTGGACTGGCAGAAGCTGATCCGGATGTTATACTTATGGATTTACGTATGCCCGGCAAAGATGGAATAGAAACCACCAAGGCCGTAAATAAACTATACCCCAATATTCATGTACTTGTATTAACAATGTACGAAGATGAGCGCTTTGTAACCCATCTTATGGAAAATGGAGCAAACGGCTATCTGCTAAAAAGCTCTGACCCAGCTGAAATCAGAAAAGCAATTATTGAAGTATATACAAAAGGATACTATCTCAACAATTTTGTGAACAGGATCCTGCTTAAAAAATCGCACAATAAGGTAAAGGCGATCCCCACATTAAACAGCGAAATACAGATCTCAGACAAAGAAAAACAGGTTATACGTCTGCTGTGCATGGAATATACTGCTCAGGAAATTGCGAAAGAAATGGAGATCAGCGCAAGAACTGTAGAAGCAATTAAAGACAGGCTGATGGAACGCTTTGGTGTTAAAAACTCCGTTGGGCTTGTATTTTTTGCAATGAAAAATTCACTGATCGATTAAGCCAGCATTGAGCGGATATGCTCCTCTGAAAGTGATTTCAGAAAGAAACTTTCAATATATTTCGCCAGCTTAGGATTTATTACACTTAATCGTTTAAGGTCCTCCATACCGAAATCATACGCCTGTTTTACAGCTTCAGCATTGTCGCCAAGCTCAATAATCATATTTTCCTCACCGTTACGTCTGTCTTCTTCAAGGTCTTTAAAATCGTCGAGCAATAATATTGGCCTGGCAAGTGCGTACCAAAGTGGTAAAAAATTGCTTACCCATTCATCGGTAAGTTCAAGATCGACCAATGTAAAAAGAAAACTGTCTGAACGGGCTAATGCCTTATGCTCAGTTTCAAATTCAAAAAAGGAAGTTGCCTTGCCTGAAAACAAAGCAAAAAGATCTGCAGCAAGATGAGGTTGTTTCACTCTATCCTTAAGTAACAACTTGCAGGAAGTTAAAAACTCTTCGAAATCAATTTCGTTCTTTTCAAACCTGCCCACCTGATGGAACCCTTGCTCCATGAGTGTTACATGCTCATCATTCAGTAATACATCAAGTGGCACGCCACACTTATGAACAAGATCAAATAAAAAAGGAATTGCCTGGAAACCAAAGCCACGTGAAATGTAAATACGTTTATCCTTCCAGTAAGCATTATTGGCGGGCACCTTTCGTTCATTAGCAAAATAGCGAGCAATCTCACTATTAATTCCCATTTCCGATTCTAGCTTTTGGGCTGTTATTACCATCTTGCTTTGGTTTAACGGTATCAGTTGTTATTTTGGTATTCTCTCTTTCAAGCACTGCAGATATTGAGTCTGTAATGGGTCGTAAAAGATCCGGCCTGCTTAAATAATAATTATAACTCCGCATGAACTCATTTTTTGTTACGCCATACTGTTCAAATATCTTCAGGAAGTACGCCGCATTCGCATCTTTTATTTTGAGTGCAGTGTCTTTAAAGGAACGTTCAGTACTCAATGCATCAGCAAGAAAAACATCAGTAAGTATTTTCTGAAATTTCTCTGGCTTAAGCACATGGCCGGGCACTGTTTTGCCATTAGAACAAGCAGAAACAACAAAGATCAGCATCATCACAAAAACATTTCTCATCGTATTTCCTGCTTATATTTATTTGAATTGGTTACATCAAGACGGCTTAATATTTCAACCATTTTTGTTTTCTCCTGCGGAGGGGCTTTTTTGAACAAATTGATGAGCTCATCTGCTTTGCCCAGCATAAAAAACTGTACGATCATCAGGTTGGGTGTTTCCCTGTTCAGGTTGTCAAGATAGACCAATGCATTGGTAACTTCGGTACGGGCACCTGTTTCATTTTCATATAAATAATCAAGTCCCTTTCTGTAATAGTTGTAATACACATCATGAATGATGGTGTATCTGTTATTGATCAGATTTTCTGTGAGCCAATACCTGTTTCTGTTATTATTCTCAAACGATTTCCATCCTGAAATTTTACTGCCATCAGGCGCATTATTCACAATGTTAAGCGCTTTCTGAAAATATGGATTGCCGCCCTTTAATGAAAAAGATGCATAATCAAACCCAACGATTAAATAAGCATAATAAGCCATTACTGCTGTAAGGTTTGAAACCAAAGGATCTGAACCAGACACCCTGTTTTCATTAAACTCCATTGGTTGCGATTCGATGTATTTAAAATCGAAATTGGGATCCTTGAAGTTGATGATAGGCGACACATAGGAAGTTGAATATACCGGGCGTGCAGCCTGTATGGTAATGCTTGCTGAAAAAATATTTTGTTCAGGCATGCTTTCAAGGTTAATCAGAAACTGGCAGTTTATCTTTTCGTTTTGCTTAAAATTATCTGCTGACCAACGGCGATTATTAAGAAAAGCGGTTAATGAAGCTTCAAGCGTACGGAACATTTTCCTGTCAACAGTAGTTGGTATCTGGTTATCAATTACACGTACTCTTGCATTCAACTCCTGTGCTGTTGAATTCAACGCCACCATGCAAATACAAATAAGAAGAAGACTATTACGCATGCATCAGGTTTTTAATTGTATCCACGATGTCCTTCGCTACTTCACGTTTACTCTTTACCGTAAACGAATATTCCTGTTGGTTCTTATCGAAGATGGTGATTTTATTTGTATCGCCTCCAAAGCCAGCGCCTTTATCGTTTAATGAATTCAGTACAATCATGTCGGCATTCTTCGACTTTAATTTTCCGATGGCGTATTCCTTTTCATTTGTTGTTTCCAGTGCAAACCCAACCAACCATTGGTCTGCTTTTTTCACCTGCCCCAATGAAGCCAAGATATCCTTTGTTTTTTTTAATTCGATCTGGATAGCGCCTTCCTGTTTTTTTATTTTTTCATTTGAAGGTTCTACAGGAGTATAATCAGCAACCGCTGCGGACATGATAGCCAGTTGACAACCAGGAAAGATGTTCATGCTGTGTTCATACATTTCAGCAGCGCTTTGCACCCTGATCAGTTTTATTGAATGATTAGTTACCTGCTGCTGCGACGGACCTAAAACAAGTGTTACATCTGCACCACGGCTTGCAAGCTCTTCAGCAAGGGCAATTCCCATTTTTCCACTTGAATGATTGCCAATAAACCTCACCGGGTCAATTGCCTCGTAAGTGGGGCCTGCAGTTATCAATACCTGCTTGTTATTAAAATCACTGCTGCTCAAAAAAAAAGTGTGTACAGTTTGCAAAATGCTCTCAGGTTCTGCCATCCTGCCTTCTCCAATTAACCCGCTTGCTAATTCTCCTGCTTCAACCGGAATGAGTTTATTGGCATAAGATTGAAGCAACTGTATATTCCGCTTTGTTGCCGGATGTTTCCACATATCTTCATCCATTGCAGGAGCAATCATAACAGGGCATATTGCAGACAGGTAAACAGCCAGCAAAAGATTATCGCATAACCCGTTTGCCATTTTTGCCAATGTATTGCAGCTTACTGGAGCAATCAACATCAGATCAGCCCACCGGCCAAGCTCTACATGGTTGGCCCAGCTGTTTTCATCAAACAAGTCGATAACAACATTGTTCTTCGATAAAGTAGAAAGGACTAAAGGTGATACAAAATCTTTAGCAGAAGGCGTCATGATCACTTTTACCTCTGCACCTTCTTTTACCAGCAAACGCACAAGTAAAATTGATTTGTATGCAGCTATACTGCCGGTAATTCCTAAAACAATTTTTTTTCCTTGTAAACTCATCTGCAAATGAAAATAGAGTAAAATATTCAATAAAAAAACAGCAATGGCGGCCTTAGTAAAGCCGCCATTTGAATGATATTAATTCGAAACTCTTAAGAAAACAAATCGTTTTCCGCTCTGCGATGATACACTTTATCATCAACAAACTCCTGTGTTGCTAACAACGCCGGGTTTGGCATTCTTTCGTAAGCTTTCGAAATTTCGATTTGCTCTTTATTTTCATGAATTTCTTCAAGGCTATCTGTGTGGCTGGCAAACTCCTCCAGTTTGTTATGTAACTCTTCTTTCAAAGAGATGTTGATCTGGTTGGCACGTTTGGCAATAACAGCAATTGATTCGTACAAATTACCTGTTTTAGCCTTCAAGTCAGCCACGTTTTTGGTTTCAACAACATTGCTGGTGTTGGCGCTAACTTTTCGTATCAGTCTGCTCATTTTTATTTGATTTTAAATTATTCGATGATTGATTAAAATATTTTTCTGCGTCCTTCAACAGTTTACTTTCTGGAAAGCGATCCACAAAGTCATAATATTCTTCCACTACTTTCTCGTACCGTTCTTTTTGCTTTTCCTCAATGCTCATTTTAGCATACTCAAAGTAAGACTTAATGATCATCAGCTTATATTCATCAGCTTTTTTCGATTCAGGATAGCTATTCAGCAAATTCGTGAATGTGATAGCCGCTGCCCTGTAAGATGCTACGTTATAATACAACTCAGCACTCTTATATTCTTTCAGCTCAAGTTTTGCATAACATTCGTCAATAATCTTTTTAGCATCTTCCGCTTTTGTTGAGGCAGGATAATTGTTCAGGTGAGCCTGCATAAAGCCAATTGCCTTTTGTGTCGCCGATTGATCTAACTCTACACGTGGCGATTGTTTGTAATAACAAAAGGCACGCATGTAATCTACTTCGGCAGCACGCTGGCTTTTTGGAAATACCTCCAGGAATCCTTTAAAAAGATTCTCAGCGTTCAGGTAATCCTTTTGATAAAACCCGCAATAAGCGTATTTATAATAAAGATCTTCAAACCTTGGATCGTTCCTTAACAGTGGAAACAGGTCTTCGTAAATAATTTGCGCCTTGCTGTACTTCTTGTTGGCATAGTACTGCTCTGCCATTCCAAGCTTATATTCAACATCTTTACTCTTCAGGATCTTGGTAATAGTCTTTTTATTACAGCCTGCCAGAGAACCAAGCACAACCACGAAAAATACAAAACGGATAATCAAATTCATAAAAGCCAGCAAAGTTAAGATTTTCAGCCAAATTAGGGCTATCCTTTTTCTGAAAAGGGAAATAGCGGTTAATCTTTTCCTAAAGAAAAAGCCCCCCGGAAACCGAGGGGCTTTGGTAAGCAATTAGTCTATATCAGTTTATTTCTTTTCTGCACGGAGTTCAACTACAGAAGGATCACCTTCGTGGCAGTCGTACTGAGCAACCACACGGTCAGCGCTGATACCTTGTACTTCAACGAGGTATTTAACGATAGCGTCAACACGCTTTTGACCTAATGCCTGACCTGATTTGCTCTTAGCAGCGCTACCGCAAACAATCAATTTACATTCTGGGTTACCACGGAGTGAAGATGCTACGCTACCAACCAGTGCTTTTCCTTCAGCGCTCAGGCTGCTTGAGTTACCAGCGAAGTTGATGCTTGGAAGATCAACCAGATTACAAGCTGGAGGAGCAGCAGCAAGATTTTTGCAGCATTCAGGATCTGGGCACTTACCAACACCATCAGCATCTACCGGCTGGCACTGAGTTGGAGTGATCAGTTCTTTATCCTTACAATCAGGAACACCGTCACCATCAGTATCACGGCTAACACCATGTGTATCTACAGGGCAACCTGCAGGAGTGTTAGGTTCGTTATCGAACTGATCAGTTACACCATCGCCATCAGCATCATCCAAAACTGGTTTTGGAAGTTTCATGTGACGTGGGGCGTTCAACTCGTTGTAAGCATAATCCAATGGATTTAACCACCAGAGAGGCTCAACAGCTTTAGAACCGAGGCTGTAGTTAAAATTAATATTTGTATAATGCCAGTTGTCGAAATCACGTGTTAAAGTAGCATCGCCAAAAGCATGCTCTTGCCAACGTTGACCATCAAGGAGGTCATCTTTAACAACAGTCAGTACTTCTTCGATACCGATGCTGAAACGCTTTCCTACTTTGAAAGCAACGCCAGCACCCACTTGTACCATTGGACGGAAAGTCATATCGAACAATTTAGGACGACGTAACTGATGACCATCAGCCACTGATTCGTATGTTTTGTCCATTGCTGCTTTGAGGTCACGACGGATGTTACGCTTGTTTTTATTCGCTACTTCATATTGATTGTAGATAGAACGGAACTGTGTAGCATAAGTACCACCGTTCGCATCAAACGCATCAACTTTCGCTTCGTAAACCATACCACCAAGACCACCAAGACCATAAATAATAAAGTTTGTTTTAGACTTGTGGAAGCGGATATTATTAAGGGTAATAATACCTTGTAAAGACAATTGATGAGATACTGTACGGAAGTTATAGTAAACTGCATCACCTTGTTCAGGTCCGAAAGGATAAGCCTGAGTAGGATCAACGCTGCTTACCTGGTACAACTGGCCGGGAATCTGTCCGGGAATTGGAGCATTAGGCCATTGTGTATTAACCGGAGCAACATAGCTGGAGGCCCAAGCTGGGTTTTTTGCATAGTTAAATGCAGGAATCCAGTTTAAACCTTTAGCAATACCACCAGCGTATTGTAAACGAGCAGAGAAAATATAACCGAAAGCTTTACGTACATGAGCGCCCCAACCAATCTGAGGAACAACAGGTGTAACGTCGCCAGCTACCAGAACATTACCAACACTTAAACCAATTTCCCACTGATTACGTGGTTTTGCTGGAAAAGGTTGCTGATTCTGTAAAAATTCGTTGTGCTGAGCCTGTGATTTTTTAGGAATAAGAGAGGAGTCTTTCCAATCGTAGCTCTGAGCAGAGAGGTTTGTTAAAATAAAACATAGGGCCCCTAACAATAGGGTGTACTTTTTGCTTGCCATAGTTGTTGTAATTAAGTTTCGAAAATTCCTGATGATTGTGCAAAAATAGAGATCACAGTTTAAAAAGCAAATTTTTTGCAATTTATTTACAATCAGGTAGTCATGAAGAGACCTTTTCTCTCAAAAATTGCTGCATAGTTTCTAAATATTATATGAAACAAGCCCTTTTAATGTAATTTGCCACCCCATGAGCGCTTCCTCCTCCATTCAGTTACTTGTTAAAGACGAACTACGGGCTTTTGAAGAGAAATTCAGAGAAGCTGTCAAAAGCAGGGTGTCCTTGCTGGACAGGATCATGCAATATATCATCAAGCGAAAAGGTAAACAGGTCCGGCCCATGTTTGTATTTCTCAGTGCCAAGCTTTTTGGACCTGTAACGGAAAATACGCACCGGGCAGCTGCCCTGGTGGAACTGCTGCATACCGCCACATTGGTGCATGATGATGTAGTGGATGAATCAATGGAAAGAAGAGGTTTTTTTTCAATCAATGCGCTTTGGAAAAACAAAGTAGCCGTACTGGTAGGTGATTACCTGTTGTCAAAGGGTTTATTGCTTTCGCTTAAGAATAATGACTTCAATACGTTGAAGATCCTGTCTGAAGCCGTAGAGAAAATGAGTGAAGGTGAATTGTTGCAAATAGAAAAAACAAGGAAGCTCAACCTGAGTGAAGACATCTATTTTGAAATCATTACTAATAAAACAGCCTCCCTCCTCTCCTCTGCATGTGCTGCCGGTGCATGGTCCACTACACAGGATCATGAAAAGACAGAGTTGATGCGGTTATTTGGAGAAAAAGCAGGCATTGCCTTCCAGATAAAAGATGACTTGTTTGACTATGGCAGTGTGTCAATAGGAAAGCCAACCGGCAATGATATTAAAGAGAAGAAGCTTACCCTGCCACTTATTTACACGTTAAACACTGTGGATCCTGCAAAGAAAAAAGAGCTTATTTACCTGCTCAAAAACGACAACAAGCAGAAAAAAAACGTGCAGTATATTATTGACGAAGTGGTAAAAGCCGGCGGCATTACTTATGCAGAACAAATGATGAACCGTTACCGGGATGAAGCCGTTGCACTGCTTCACCATTTTCCGCAAAATGAAATAAGGGACGGCCTTGAATCATTAGTCCGATATACAACTGACCGAAAATACTAAGCATGCAGAAAAGATGGACATTTCAACCTGTTGACTCTGTTTCAACAGCTTCGCTTGTCAGCGAACTAAATATCCATCCTGTTCTATGCAGCATTCTTGTACAGCGTGGTCATAACAGTTTCGATAAAGCCAAACAATACTTCAGACCTCAGCTTACTGAACTTCATGATCCTTTTCTAATGAAGGATATGCAAAAAGCTGTTGACAGGCTGCTGCATGCTTTCAATACGGGTGAAAAAATTCTTGTATTTGGTGATTATGATGTGGATGGTACAACCAGTGTTGCCTGTATGTACCAGTTTCTCTGTTCTGTTTATGAAAAATCAGCCCTTGATTTTTATATTCCTCATCGCTACAGAGAAGGTTACGGCATTTCAAAACAAGGAATTGACTTTGCAAAGCAAAATGGCTTTTCGCTGATCATATCACTCGACTGCGGAATAAAATCTGTGGAACTCATTGCGTATGCAAAAAGTTTGGGCATTGATTTCATTGTTTGCGATCACCATCTTCCAGACAACGAAATACCAGATGCAATTGCCATCCTGAATCCAAAACAAATTGATTGCAGCTATCCCTATAAAGAACTGTGCGGCTGTGGTGTGGGGTTTAAGCTTATTACAGCCATGGGGCAAATATTAAACCTCGATGATGAGCATGTGTTTCGTTATCTCGACCTTGTTGCTACAGCAATCGCTGCCGACATTGTTCCAATAACAGGGGAAAACAGGATACTTGCATTTCATGGTTTAAAGCGTGTGAATGAGCAACCATCAAATGGTATAAAAGCCTTGATGTTTTTAAGTGCTGTAAAAACAACCATGCACATCAACAACCTGGTGTTTTTAATTGCACCAAGGGTAAATGCCGCCGGCCGTATGGATGATGCACGCAAAGCTGTGCAAATGTTCATCGCCCCAACGTATGAAGAAGCGTTGAACTTTGCAGAAATGCTGCATGCCGATAATGATGAGCGGAAGGAAGCAGACATGTCCATTACAGAAGAAGCCTTAGCCATTATTAACGGTAACGAACAACTGAAAAACAAAAAGTCAACCGTACTGTATCAATCGCATTGGCATAAAGGAGTGGTTGGTATTGTGGCATCACGTTTAACCGAGCATTATTACCGCCCTACCATTGTGCTTACCCAAAGTGGTGATTACGCTGCAGGCAGTGCAAGAAGCGTTAATGGTTTTAATTTATACGAAGCCATTCATGCCTGTCGTGAACATTTACTCGGCTACGGCGGTCACTTTGCAGCAGCGGGACTCACTTTATTACCGGAAAAGATCGAGGCGTTTACAGAAGCGTTTGAACAGGAAGTTGCAAGGACTATTAAACCTGAACAGCTTATTCCAGAGATCATTATTGATGAAGAGTTGCAGTTTGCGGATATTAAACAGGGGCTGTATAATATCATCAAACAAATGGAGCCATTTGGACCGGAGAACATGCGGCCAGTATTTGTTTCACGAAAGGTTAAGGATACGGGTTACAGTAAAGTGGTAAAAGATCAGCATCTTCGTTTGGTGGTAAAACAAAAAGATACCGTGCTGACGGGTATCTTCTTTCGTGCGGCACATTTATTGCCGGTTGTTCAGCAAGGATCATTTGATATTGTATATACCATTGATGAAAATGAATGGAACGGCACCGTAAGCCTGCAATTGAAAGTGATCGATATAAGACCATCAAACGATTGAAACTGTTGCAACAAATAAATTACTTCGTCTACATTGCTACCACCTGGGGCATCAGGATAGGATTATTTACACTGAAGCAGGAGTTAAAGGGAGAAAAAAAATACGGTATTAACACCACTTCGGCCGATACACTTTCGGATTTTGAGATCAAGGGCAATCAATTATCACATGCTACAGAGTACATGCCGGTTAATTATTTCACCATCGAACATTTGCTGAAACATTTGCCGCAAGGCGCAACAAGCGGAACTTTTTTCGACATCGGCTGCGGCAAAGGCAGGGCTTTATGTGTGGCAGCGACACATGGTTTTACAAACGTGCGAGGTATTGATTTCGCAAAAGAGTTGATTGAGCAGGCCCGCAAAAATTTAGCAGCTATGCAAGACCGTTATCCGGCACTTACCTACTCACTTGACTGGGAAGACATCAGCCTGCTGGAAATAACAAAGGATATCAGTGTGGTATTCCTTTTCAATCCGTTTGATGAAGTGCTTATTAAAAAAGTAATTGCCAAAATCAACCAATCGCTCAAGCAACATCCCCGTGAGTTGTTTGTACTTTACTGCAGCCCACGCCATAAAGAACTGTTTTTTGCCGATGGCTTCACCTCTTTATACCGCATCCAGAAATTCAATTATCTGGAAGGAATTATACTATCGAAAAACTACGACAGCTTTCATTTGCAGCCCAATTGTTAATAAATATTTCATCCGCACAGTTGGCCGGAGATACTGATTGGCCTTACATTTATCCTTCCATATCCTGCCGATTAATCCGAATCCTTTTCCTGTAATCTTCCATCATTTTTAAGTAAACAAACTAAAGCAATGAGAAAACTTCAACTACGGTTGATACTTAGCTTCTTTTTTGCAGCTACGTTCTTCACAACCGCATTTTCGCAAGTAGTTATCAGCCAGGTTTATGGTGCAGGAGGAAATTCCGGCGCCCTTTACACACATGACTACATTGAACTATTCAACAGAGGTACAAGCCCGATTTCACTTGCAGGCTGGTCGCTCCAGTACAGCAGTTCTACCGGAACAGGAAATTTAGGCTCAACTGCAACACAAATTACCGAGTTGCCTAATGTTGTTTTACAACCCGGTCAGTACTTTCTTGTACAGCAGGCAACAGGAGGAGCAGCTGGCTCCCCTCTGCCAACAGCAGATTATATAGACCCCACTCCCATAGCAATGGCAGGTGGTGCAGGTAAAATAGCACTTGTGAGCAGTACTACACCGCTTGGTTGTAATGGCTCGTCAACAGCATGTAGCCCTGCTTCTTTAGCACTGATTGTTGATCTTGTTGGCTATGGTACCGGCACAAATTTCTTTGAGGGAACCGGGCCAACAGGTACAATTTCTGCAACCTTAGCGGCTTTCAGAAAAAACAATGGCTGTACCGATACAGATAATAACGCATCTGATTTTTCTACAGGCACGCCTAATCCAAGAAATTCAGCAACAGCATTAAGTCCATGCGCAGGCGCTCCTGTTACCACAGTTTCTGCGGCAGCAGGTATCACTGCAGCTGAACCTTCAACAAGCGGCACATTTACCATCACTTCTTCTGCAGCAGCCCCTGCAGGCGGTATAACAGTAAGCTACACATTGGCAGGAACGGCTACGTTAAATACAGACTATAGCAACCCGCAAGCCGGTACAGTAGTAATTGCAGCGGGCACAACAACAGCCACTATTACTTTACCTGTAACTGATGATAATGATATAGAAGGGCCTGAAACAATTGAATTAACTATTACTGCAGTTACCAGCCCCGCTGCAATTGGTACTGCAACTGCAACAATAAGCCTTACAGATAATGATTTTGCAGCCAGTCCATATATCTCGCTTGTATCAACCTATTCGCAGGATTTTAATTCACTTGCAACAACCGGTACTTCTTCCTCATTACCCACCGGCTGGTTATTTGCAGAAACAGGTTCAAATGCCAATACACTTTATACAACCGGCAGCGGCACTTCTACTTCAGGCGATACCTACAGCTTTGGAACGGGTACAAATACTGACCGGGCTTTCGGAACACTGCTTTCCGGAAATCTTATTTCAACCATTGGAGCACAGATCAAAAACAACTCAGCAAACACAATTACCAAGCTTAAGATCGCTTATACCGGTGAAGAATGGCGTTTGGGCACAACACTGAGAACAGACAAGTTAGCCTTCCAGTACAGTCTTGATGCTACATCTCTTACTAACGGCACATGGATAGACGTAACTGCTCTTGATTTCGTTACGCCAAACATTAATTCAGCAGCAGGAGCAAAAGATGGAAATCTTGCTGAAAACAGAACGGACATTGTTTACACTATCCGTAACCTTTCTATTCCAGCAGGAGCTGTTTTTATGATCCGCTGGACAGATGCAAATGCCAATGGGGCAGATGACGGGCTTGCAGTTGATGATTTCAGTATTGAAGCCAACCCGGTTGATCTTGTTCCGCCAGCTGTTTCTTCGCTGAATCCTGTAAACGGATCATTAAACACTGCACTGAACCTTACAGCATCAGTTACATTTAATGAAGATGTTGTAAAAGGCAGCGGCAGTATTGTATTGAAAAAGAAAACTGATGGCAGTGTTGTTCGCACTATCACTATAAACGATGCAACTCTCAACGGCAGAACATTGAGTGTAAACTTCAACAACCTGCCTGTAAGTACAGAGTTTTATATTGAAGTGACGGCTGGTGCTGTAACCGATCTTGAAGGCAATCCTTTTGCAGGCATCAGCGGAAGCAGCACATGGGCCTTTACAACCGGTATCACCATTTATGTAGCAGATTTCCAAAATTGCTCAGCCGCATTAAGCGATGGCTTTACCCAATACAGCCAGGTTGGTGCTATTACATGGGCATGCACTCCATTCGGTCGTGATCCAAATGCACCTGCCGGTACTGCACAATTCCCATCAGGCGTGCAGATCAACGGTTTTGCTGGAGGAACCAATGTGCCAAATACAGATTGGCTTATTTCTCCATCATTCGACCTGTCGGCCACTACTTATCCGTTACTTTCTTTCTGGAGCCGCACAGCCTTTAATGGTCAGCCGCTTCAACTGAAAGTATCCACTGATTATGTAAGTGGCGATCCGTCAACAGCTACTTGGGTTGATGTAAACGGACGATTCCCTTCACAAACATCAAATGTGTGGACATTATCAGAGAACATTAATCTCTCTGCTTTCAAAGGCAGCAATGTTCATTTTGCATTTGTATATTTCTCTGATGACGATGAAGGCGCACGTTGGACGCTGGATGATATCCGTCTTGATAACTCACCAACTCCGCCGCCACCAAGCTTAACGGTAAGCACAAGCAGTCTTCAGTTTGCCTTTGCAGCTGCAGGTACCACTGCTGATAAAACGTTCAGCTTTGTTGGCAACGATCTCAATGCAGATGTAACCCTCACTTCAAACGGAGCATTTACGTTGTCAAAAGACGGAACAGGTTTCAGCTCAACCATTACTTATACAGTTGCTGAAGCAAACAATCTGTCTAAAACAGTATATGTTCGTTTTGCTCCTACACAAAACAACCAGGACTATACAGGCAACATCAGCATTGCAACCGGCAGCATTACTGAAACAATTACCCTGGGCGGTACAAGTATTGATCCTGTTACTACGCTTGAAGTGGTAAACTGGAATATTGAATGGTTTGGCAGCACAGGCAACGGACCAACAAATGATGCACAGCAAGAGCTGAATGTGAAAAACATTCTTACAAGCATTAATGCCGATGTGTATGCATTGACTGAAATTGTAAGTGAAGAGCGTTTGAAAGCGGTAGTTGATCAGATGCCCGGATATACTTATGTGATCAGCAATTACGGTTCGCACACCAACACAACTGTAAATCCAACATCTGCATTAGCAACAGCGCAGAAACTGGCTTTTGTTTATAAGCCATCTGTACTGAGCAATGTAACAACAACGGCATTGTTATCACAAGGCATCAACTCTGCTGCAGACATCAGCAACCCGGCTTACGATTATTACGCAAGCGGACGTTTTCCATTTATGATGAGTGCTGATGTAACATTGAACTGTGTAACCAAGCCGGTGAAATTTGTGTTGGTTCATGCAAAAGCAAACACATCACCAACCACTACATCATACAACAGAAGAAAGAATGGTGCTGACACCTTGCATTATACATTGCAACAGAATTATGCAAACGACAACATCATCATCCTTGGTGATTTTAATGATGATCTTGATCAAACCATTACAGCAGGCATTAACCCGCCAACTACGTCTTACATCAGCTTTATTAATGATGCGGCAGGATTTACACCTGTAACATTACCGTTGAGTCTTGCTGGTAAAAAATCAACTGTAAGCTATAACGATGTTATTGATCACGTGGTGATATCGAATGAAATGGCAGCTACCTACCTGGCTGAAAGTGCAAACATCCTTACCGATGTTACTTCGCTGGTAGCAAACTACGGTTCTTCTACATCTGATCACTATCCGGTCTTCAGCCGCTACCGTTTCAACAACACAACAGCACCAGCCATTACAACCTGTACTGCAGAAGTAAAACTTTGCGCTGTTGAAAACGGCAGCTACAGCATTCCTGCTTTTGTTGCTACAGATGATTGTGGTGATGCTGTAACGTATAGCTACAACATTATCGGTGCTACTGAACGCAACGGCACAGGCAACAATGCAAGCGGAAGTTTCAATATTGGTACAAGCCTTATTGTTTGGACCGCTCTTGATAGCTGGGGTAACACGGCGACCTGCAGCACAACGGTAATCATTAATGCCAATCCAACCGTTACAATACCTGATGCGTATGCGTTACCAACAGGCACATTGATGAACACCGTGTACGTTGGTTATACACCTGCATCATCTGTTACACTCACTGCAAATGCAACCGGGGGAAGCCCGGCTTACAGCTATAGCTGGTCAAGCGGTGCTGTTTCGTCAACTGCCACAGTAAGCCCAACTGCTGCAACCACCTACACCGTTACAGTAACCGATGCAAACGGCTGCCAGGCATCAGCAGACAAGTATATTGATGTAATTGATGTTAGAAGCGGTAAAAAACTGGACAAAGTAACTGTTTGTCATAGCCCTTCTGGAAGCATCAGCATCAGTCATGTTGATGTTGCAAATCACCTGGCACATGGCGATATGCTGGGCAGTTGTGTTTCATCAGCTCCAACTGCTGCAAGAAATGGTGAAGTCATCAATAGCAAGCTTGCTGTTCAGGTATTGCCGAACCCATCTCCTGCAGAATTTACCCTGCTTATCCGTTCAGAACTTACAAGGAAACTGAACCTTCGCATCCTTGATATTCAAGGTCGTGTGTTGGAACAGCAGAGCAATGTTAACCCAACCCAAAAGCTGGTGATTGGCCAGGGATTCCGCCCGGGAATCTATTTTGCCGAGATCAGCCAAGGCGGTGAACGTCAGCTTATTAAACTGGTAAAACTTTAAACCAACTGGTTTACACATAAAAACGCCCTCCGAAAGAGGGCGTTTTTTATTTATTTAAGCTGAATAAAGTCGGGCAATAAGCCAACTGCCGATCTTCGCCGCCAATTTTAAGGACTGAAATAATCTCCTGCAATGCTTGGCTGGCAAGGCTTTTCCCCCTACCTTTGCAGCCCCAAATCTGTATTGGCAGATTTCCCGACCGCAAGGACGGGATCCAATGGGTAAACCCAATTATTAATTTTTAAATCACAAAGAGTAATGAAGAATTACGAAATGATGGTGATTTTTACCCCTGTTCTGTCTGAAGACGAATTCAAGGCAGCACAAAAACGCTACACTGATCTGATCGCTGCAAATGGCGGCGAATTGGTGCACAGCAATCCATGGGGTTTAAAATCTCTCGCCTATCCGATCGAGAAAAAAACAACCGGTATTTACTGGGTTGTTGAGTACAAAGCTCCAACAGAATTTAATGCGAAGCTGAACATTCAGATCCACCGTGATGAGCAGATCCTGCGTCACATGTACACTGCACTCGACAAATACGCCGTTGAGTACAATGCAAAAAAGAGAAATGGCGTACCAACCGGTAACCAAACAGTGGAGGCTTAAGTCATGGCAAAGAATGAAATCAAATACCTGACGGCAATCAAAACCGAGAAACCTCGTAAAAAATATTGCCGCTTCAAGAAGTATGGTATCCGTTACATCGATTATAAAGATGTTGAGTTCCTGAAAAAGTTTTTGAACGAACAGGGTAAAATTCTTCCCCGTCGTTTAACCGGTAACTCTTTAAAGTACCAACGTAAATTATCAGATGCAGTAAAGAAAGCACGCCAAATGGCATTGCTTCCTTACGTAACTGATTTGTTGAAATAAAAACAATTAGTGAACCTTTCCCTAACTCCCGCTGAATGCGGGAAGACAGTGTAAAAACTGGGTTACGGAAACTAAAAACAAAACAATGGAAGTAATCTTAATCCAGGATGTAAATACACTTGGTGGTAAACACGAAGTAGTAAAAGTAAAGAACGGCTATGCACGTAACTTTCTCATCCCTCAGAAATTTGCAGTAGAAGCTTCTCCATCAAACCTGAAGCAACTGGCAGAACGTTTAAAAGTACAGAAGAAGAAAGAAGATGCAATGATGGCGCAGATCAAGTCTGTTATTGCGAAGCTTACTGAAGCTCCTGTAAAACTTACTGCTAAAACAGGTACAAGTGGCAAGATCTTCGGTAGCATTACCACTGTTATGATTGCACGTGCAATTAACGAACAGAAAGGTTATGAGATCGATCGTCGTAAGATCCACCTGGTTGATGAGATCAAGGAACTCGGTACCCACAAAGCGAAAGTTGATTTTGCAAATGGTAACGAAGCTGAGATTGAACTGGAAGTTGTTGCTGAAGCGTAATTTCTGTTAATCGAAATACAAAGTCCTGCTTTTTTAAGCAGGACTTTTTTATTTTCAGGCAAAATAAAGTCGATGCTTCGTAAAACACTTTATCTGCCTGTTTTTTCCCTCTTATTACTAACTATTTTCATCAGCTGCGGCGCTTCCGTTGAGAAAGAAAAAGTAATTGTAAAAGATACCATCCCCGCAAAACAACCGAATGACATCACCCTGCCGGGCAACTTCAGTACGCAAACCAAACTGAAATTTGACAGTAGTGCTATAACTGCCTTTTTTCAACAGCATCCCGATTTTAAACCATACGAACAAGACTTGCTGAAGTTTTACCGCAACCGCAAATTTGCATATGCCTGGTTTGATCAGAATGGAATGATCGAACAGGCAGGTAACCTTTTTAATAAGATCGAAAACATATCGGACGAAGGGGTAACTGTTAAACTGCATTACCATGATGAACTGCACAAGCTGTTTGATAACGATTCAACAGAAAGCTTTAACAGCAGCCCTAACACAACTGCTGAGTTGATGTTAACAGCTCAGTACTTCTTTTATGCAAAGAAAATATGGAGCGGCCTTGGCGATAAAGCCATGCGTGAAACTCAATGGAATCTTCCCCGTAAGAAATTAGCATATGATGCATTTCTTGACTCACTGCTTGAAGTTCCGTCTTCTGCCTTTATGCAAACAGAACCTGTTTACCGGCAATACGGCCTGTTGAAATCATTCCTGAAAAAGTACAGAGCAATTGAGGAAGAAGGAAAATGGAAGCCAACTAAAGCCGATAAAAAAAGTTACAGGTTGGGCGACAGCAGCGCTGTGATACAGGATATCCGTGAGCATCTTTTTTTACTGGGCGATCTTGCAGCAAATAATCAATCGAACCTCTTTGATGCCGAGCTGGAAACAGCAGTAAAAAACTTTCAGCAGCGTTACGGTATTAAAGACGATGGCATTGTTGGCAACAGCATGCTTGCAGAGTTAAACTATCCTCTTTCAAAACGTGTGGAGCAGATCATTGTAAATATGGAGCGTTGCCGCTGGTTGCCCGTTGCCTTAAACACTGATTACATTGTGGTAAACATTCCTGAATATAAATTTCATGCATACGAAAATGATTCATTGATGTGGAGCATGAACGTGGTGGTTGGAACTGTATTAAACAAGACCGCAATTTTTAATGGCATGATGAACAATGTTGTGTTCAGTCCGTATTGGAATGTACCCACCAGTATCAAGAACAAAGAAATATTACCTGCTATCCGTCGTAACGGAAATTATCTTGAACGCAACCACATGGAATGGAATGGCAACAACATTCGCCAAAAGCCCGGCCCATGGAATGCATTGGGCAAAGTAAAATTCCTTTTCCCCAACAGTCACAGTATTTACCTGCACGACACGCCTTCCAAATCATTGTTCAGCCAGGATAAACGTGCGTTTAGCCACGGATGTATTCGTGTTGAGGACCCAAAGCGTTTAGCCATGTATGTGTTGCGTCATCAACCGGAGTGGACCGAAACACGAATTGATTCGGCCATGAATGCAGAGAAGGAACAGTATGTAAAGATCAAGCAACCTATTCCGGTTTTCATTGCCTATTTTACAGCATGGGTAGACAAGGAAGGACGCATTAACTTCCGGAACGACCTGTACAAACGTGATGGCAGGTTGGCAGAAATGATCATTGAAAATTCCACATTAAAATGATTTATTCAAGAATAATAGCAGGCACCATGAAATGGGGTGCATGGGGAGCAAAGTTTTCAACAGGTGCTTATGAGCAGATGATCAAAGAATGTTTGGAGATGGGTGTTACCACATTTGATCATGCAGATATTTATGGTGATTACACAACCGAAGAAGAGTTTGGCAAAGTGCTGAAGAAAGAACCTTCGCTGCGGCAACACATGCAGATCATTACAAAATGCGGCATACAAATGATGTCATCACACCGGCCGCAGCACACCATTAAATCATACGATACTTCGTACACACATATCATAGAATCAGTTGAACAATCATTACGCAATCTCGCTACTGACCATATTGATTGTTTACTCATTCACCGACCCGATCCTTTGCTGAATGCAGATGAAGTAGCCATTGCATTTGAACAACTACAGCAACAGGGAAAAGTATTGCAGTTTGGCGTTTCCAATTTCCGCAAATGGCAGGTTGATCTGTTGCGAAGCCGCTTTCCAATAACGGTGAACCAGGTTGAATGTTCTATTCTTCATCTTGAACCATTTGCAGATGGCACACTGGATCAATGCCAGCAACACGGTTTAACAGCAATGGCATGGAGCCCCCTGGGCGGTGGTAATTTATTTCTTGACGATGAAGATGAACGCAACAAACGAATTATTGCAGTGGCAAATCTTCTTGCAGGCAAATACAACAAATCAGCCGATGTTATTTTGTTAAGCTGGTTAATGACACATCCGGCAAATATCCATCCGGTGCTTGGCACATCAAAGATCAACCGCATTCAACTGGCTGTTGATGCCAGCAATTTAAAACTGGAACGGGAGGAATGGTTTATGTTATGGCGGGCAAGTACAGGAAGAGAAGTGGCGTAAAGAATTCTTCTTACGCAAAACGGTTGTAGTTTCGTGCCCTTATTCAACAAATCCTGTTTATGAATAAATCAACCATTGCCGTTCTCTTTGCTCTTATTTGCGCTGTCTATTTTGTTGCTGTTGGCGTTGATACCATGGATGTTGATGCATCGCAATACGCCACCATCAGCCGTGAAATGAAAGAAAGCGGCAGCTACCTGCAGGTGTATGAACAGGGAAAAGAATATTTAGATAAACCTCCGTTTCTTTTTTGGATATCGGCTGTCTCCATGAAGCTGTTTGGTGAAAACAATTTCGGCTTTAAGTTTCCTTCCATCCTCTTCGCCATTTTTGCTGTGTTTGCAACATTCCGGTTTGCAAAATTGTTTTACGACAAAACAGTAGCATT
Source organism: uncultured Lacibacter sp. (assembly GCF_946479605.1). Next base: position 11,519 of record NZ_CAMLGT010000013.1, on the reverse strand, counting down.
ATTATCCGCAGGCGTATTGGCTACTTGCCAGGCAGTGTTCTTAGTAACAAACGATATACGCACAGACACGATACTGATGAGCTGGGTGATTATTGCCATGTGGCAATTGGCCGAATGGTATCAATCGAAAAAGATCATTCATTTTATTTTAGGAGCAGCAGCTATTGGCGGAGGAATGATCACCAAAGGTCCGATTGCATTGTTTGTTCCTGTTTTTGCATTTGGAAGTCACTTTGTGTTGAAACGTGAATGGAAACAAATTTTTCAGCCGGTTTACCTGTTGGGTATTCTTGTGATTGCTCTTGTGTTAACACCCATGAGCATTGGCTTGTACCAGCAATTTGATCTTCATCCTGAAAAAACAGTAAATGGCTTGCAACATGTTTCAGGTTTAAAGTTCTTTTACTGGACACAAAGTTTTGGGCGCATTACCGGCGAAAATGTTTGGAACAATAATGCTCCTTTCAGTTTCCTGTTTGAGAATTTATTATGGGGTATGTTACCATGGACGCTGTTCTTTGTTTCAGGACTCATCTTTGAAATAGTAAAGATCATCCGCAACCGTTTTACTGTTGCCCGTAACGAAGAGTTTTTAACAACGGGTGGTTTTATTCTGAGTTACTGCTCCCTCGGTATTTCAAAATATCAACTGCCGCACTATATCTATGTGGCATTACCATTCATTGCCATCATTACAGCCAAAATGATCTATGCATTGTTTTGGGAAAAGAAATTTACCTGGTTAAGAAAAACAATCTTACCTGTTCAATGGATCGTTTGCATAGCATTGCTTGCAGCACCGGTACTGATCCTTACAAAAAGCTTTCCATCAACATCTGCCTGGCCATGGTTCATCCCTGCTATTACACTTGCAGCAGCAGTGATCATATTGCTGCACAAACAGGTCACAAAAAAGATCATTGCCTTATCAGTTGCGTTGATCATTGGTTTGAATATTTTCCTCAGCACCTGGTTTTATCCGCAGGTGTTGCAATACCAGGCGGGTAATATTGTGGGAAGATTTATTGCAGCAGAAAAAATCCCTGCTTCAAAATTTTTCATGTACCGTTTTACTGGCAATGGAAAAGCATTGCACTTTTATGCAAAGCAGATCATTCAACCAATAAACTCGTTAGACACTGTACAACCGGGCACTTATCTGCTTACAGCAGAAGAAGGCATGAAAGAAATACAACAACAGGGGAAATTATACGAGCTGGTGAAAGAAGGGCCGGATTACCATGTAACAGCACTAACCGGCAAGTTTCTGAATAAAGAAACGAGAGAGGCGCAATGCACAAAGTTCTATGTTATTAAGATGCTGTAGCTATTACCGGAAAAGATTGTATTTGAGAATACAGAAAATAGCACGGAAACCATCTTTCCAGTTGATCTTCTTTCCTTCAGCATAAGTACGGCCATAGTACGAAATGCCTACTTCGTAAATACGTATTTCCGGCTGGCGTGAAATTTTTGCCGTTACTTCCGGTTCAAAACCAAAACGTTTTTCTTTGAGGTCAATCCGCTGAATGATCTCCCGTCGGAAAAGTTTGTAACAGGTTTCCATGTCTGTAAGGTTCAGATTGGTAAACATGTTTGATAATGTAGTAAGCACTTTATTGCCGATGCTGTGCCAGAAGAACAAGATGCGATGTGCATTACCCCCCATAAAACGTGAACCATACACCACATCAGCAAAACCATCAAGCACGGGCTTCAGTAATACATTGTATTCATGCGGATCATATTCAAGGTCAGCATCCTGTATAACCACCAAATCACCCGTTGCTTTTTTAATACCTGTATGAAGCGCTGCTCCTTTACCCTGGTTTACCTCATGATTATACAAAACGATCGGCAATGCAGACTGCTGCATATACCGTTCAATAGCAGCTTTAGTATCATCAGTACTGCAATCGTTCACCACGATCACCTCTTTTTCAATACCATTCAGTAACTGCACTTCTGTGATCTTATCAAGAATGCGGTGAATGGTCTTTGCTTCATTATAAGCAGGAATAACAATAGAAAGCTTCGTGATGGACTGTGTCATGAATTACCTGTTCCGGTTGTGGTTGCAAGTTTACGAATATTCGGCAAGAGCTATCTGTTTCTGCACACTATACTTTTGCCTGAGAAGAAAAGGCAGGAGGATTGTTCATTTTATAAAACAACCTGCGTGCAAGAAAGAAACAAACCAGCAACACCACAATACTGAAATAACCCAGCCAGTTATAATGCTGGATCTTTCCATTCTGGTCCCCAATAACAATCATACCGGCAATAAAGGAAGCAGAAGCAGTACCTAATTGCTGCACACTGCTGTTAAAACTCATAAAACTCCCCCTGTGCTGTGGTGTAACCACATTGCTGATCATTGCCTGTGCAGCCACACTACGCCCCGTAGCCAGCACAAACCATATTCCAAACAATCCAAGCATCAATGCAATATGCACATGCGGAAGGTTGGTAATGATCCATACAAAAAGTAACGAAAGCAACACTGATACAGAGAACACTTTCAGTTTACCATACTTGTCAGACAATTTGCCTAAAATATTTGCAGCAAAAAAAGAAGAGACACCTCCCACAAGGTAAATCATGGGCGTAACTGTTTTCGAGTATCCGTTGTTAAACTCCATGTAAGGATTAATAAACGGAATGATGAGGAAATGCCCCATCATCATTAAAAAAGAAAACAACAATGCCAATCGCTGAGTTGGGTTTTGTGCCACTACCTGCAACACTTCAAACCTGTTGCGGTCTTCTTCTTTCTCCCTGATATGATCACTCATTGATGGCAGCCACTTTAACACCAGAGGAATAATAACAATCCCTACAATGCCTACAAATAAAAATGGGGCGTGCCAGCTGATGATATTAGCAAGGTATAATGAAAACGGAACACCAAATGTTGAAGCCACAGCAAATGCACTCATGATAGCACCCATGGCAACTCCTCTTCGTTCATAGGGAAAAATATCAGCTACTATCGATAACACCTGTGCGCCAATTAAACCACCAAAGAGGCCGGCAAGAATCCTTGCAGCCAGCAATAACTCAAAAGTTGGTGCTATACCACAGGCAATGGTGCCAATTAAAAAACCTGCATAACCATACAACAACACTTTTTTACGATCATAATTGTTTACAAAAAATGCAGCGGTAAAACCGGACACTCCGGCTGTTAAGGTATAAGCTCCTACCAGAAAAGTAAACTGCTGTGGTGAAATTTTGAAATAAGGCATCAGGTAATTACCCAGCGGCATCATGATCATAAAATCAAGGATGTGGGTAAAGTTGATGGACGCCAGCAAAATAATGATCAGCCTTTCATTTTTACTCATAAAAACATTGTCTTTAAATTCCGGGGTTGCAGCAGTAGAAGGCGTTCACGGAAGATGATGATGCGGTTCAGCTTTGTTCCGGAGAAGCTGCAAATTTACGTAAAGACGAACCAACAAAACGAACTCCTTTACAACAACGGAAAATCCCAATGAACAACCGATTGACCGTTAGTCTTTCATAAACAGTTTAATACCTATCTTTAAACACAACAATTACTTGTCGTATGTCTGGTAACAATTATTCAAGAAGAAAATTTTTACAGCAGGCCTTGCTGGCCTCTGCAGCAGCTGCTGCTCCCGGTCTTTTATTTGCACATGGAAGAAGAGCCGGAGATAAAGTAAACCTTGCCTGTGTGGGCATTGGCAACCGTGGTGCAGAGATTATTCAAGAACTGTATAAAACAGGGCTTGCAAATATTGTGGCACTTTGCGATGTAGATATGGAAGCACCACACACGCAAAATATCATTAAGCAGTTCCCTAATGTTCCCCGCTTTAAAGACTTCCGCCAGATGTTTGATAAAATGGGTAACCAGATTGAAGCGGTATCTATTGGTACTCCCGATTTTTCGCATTTTCCCATTACCATGATGGCGATTAATCTTGGCAAGCATGTGTATGTAGAAAAACCAATGGCCCGAACATTTCAGGAAGTAGAGTTAATGATGAAAGCCGCTGCAAAAAATCCGAAAGTGGTTACGCAAATGGGCAACCAAGGGCATTCGGAGGCAAACTACTTTCAGTTCAAAGCATGGAAAGATGCTGGCATCATTAAAGATGTAACAGCAATTACTGCACACATGAATTCTGCACGCCGTTGGCACAGCTGGAACCCGAAAATTACTTCGTTTCCTGCAGCAGAACCAATTCCATCAACACTTGATTGGGATGTTTGGCAAATGCAGACACAAGGGCATGAATACAACAAAGATTTTGTAAACGGTCAATGGCGTTGCTGGTTCGATTTTGGTATGGGTGCTTTGGGCGATTGGGGTGCACATATTCTTGATACTGCTCATGAATTCCTTGATCTTGGTTTACCATATGAAGTTGATCCATTGAAATTATCTGGACATAATAAATTCTTCTATCCGATGTCAACCACACTTTCGTTCAAATTTCCTGAGCGTGGCAATATGCCGCCTGTTGAAATAAAATGGTATGATGGGGTTGATAACCTGCCTCCTATTCCTGAAGGTTATGGTGTGCAGGGATTAGATCCAAGTATTCCGCCACCAAGCACAGGAGCAATCCAGGCGAAACTCAATCCCGGTAAAATTATTTACAGCAAAGAATTGACGTTTAAAGGCGGTTCGCATGCAAGTACATTGTCGATCATTCCTGAAGCGAAGGCAAAAGATATGGAATCAAAGTTGCCAAAGGTTCCCAAAAGTTCATCCAATCACTTCGCCAACTTTTTAAAAGCATGTAAGGGTGAAGAAAAAACACGTTCGCCATTTTCAGTTGCAGGCCCGTTAAGCCAGGTATTCTGCTTAGGTGTATTGGCACAATGGACAGGTGAGAAAATTGTATTCGACAGAAGCAAGAAAATCATCACCAACAGCAAGCGTGCAAATGAATTGCTGATTGGCCCTCCACCAAGGAAAGGATGGGAACAGTATTATAAAGTGTAACGATTCGTGTTACGAATGATAAACGAAGAAGCCAACTGATGACAGTTGGCTTCTTCGTTAAATTATCTTTCATACTTCGTCAGATGAGTCTTCTCATCATTCATTACTCATCACTCATCATTTCAGTTCCCTGATCTTAATACTTCTGAACCATACTTCATTACCATGATCCTGCAATAGAATATGTCCTTTCGGTGCTTCGCCAAAGTTTGGCCATACTTTGTATTTGCTGATGGCAACCAGGTCACGAAACGCCTGCGAACCACGATCGTATTCCAATACTTTAATGCCATTTAAATAATGCTCTACATGATTATTGGGATGAACAATAATACGTGCAGTATTCCAGTTGCCGGGCTGGCGGATAAAGCGTGTGGTTTTTTGTGCTTTAATAAGATCGTATAAAGAAGCCAGTGTGCGGTTACCATCACGACCAAGTTTTGCATCGGGGTGCAAGGTGTCATCAAGCAACTGGTATTCCAAACCAATAGCAGAACCGCTGCTTTGTTCATTTAGTGTAACAAAATATTTCACGCCACTGTTAGCGCCCTTCGTTAATTTAAAATCGAAAGAAAGTTCAAACGCACTGTACTGATCTTTTGTAACAATATCACCACCATTGGTTGATTCGCCACCTGTTGATGGTAACACTTTTAAAATACCATCCTTAACTTCCCATCCTTTTTCAGGAAACTTGTTTTTATGAGCACCTACCCAACCATTGGTTGTTTTGCCATCAAACAACAATTTCCAGCCATTTTGTTTTTCATAAGCAGTAAGCTGGTTCGGTTGCAGGTTGGCAACATAAATTCCTTTCGGAAAAGCTTTGGGTTGAATACCTTTTGTTTGAATGCGGATATTTTTCCAATACACTTTTACACCTGCATGTTCAGGTTTACCAATTGAATGTACCTGCAAAGCAAGGATGCCTTCGTTGGTTGTTAATGTATCAACAACATACGAAACCGCAACACCATCCAGCCAGGTTTTCACTGTATTACCAATACATTCGATTCTGATTTTATGATAAACGTTTGGAGAAAAGAAGAGTTGTCCTTTCGGATTATGCGAAACAGGGTATAACCATTCTCTTCTTCCTTCATCATAAATACCACCACTCCATTTGCGTGAAGAAGGATCGAAATCAAATTGATAACCGTAGATGCGTCCTTTACCGTTACTTGCTTTAGGATCAAAGTTGCTTTTGAACTGCACGCCGGAGTTAGTTGTCGTGTCTGTCATCATTGCTTCCAGCTCTAGTACAAAATCGCCACTGAAGCGTTGTTCACTTGCTAAAAAAGAATTAGGCGAGCCAGGTACTGTTGTACCAACAATTTGCCCGTTCTCTACTGCATAAGGAGCAGAGCCCGTCATCTGTTTCCAGCCGTTAAGGGTTTTGCCATCAAATAAAGATTGCCAGTTGCTGCTTTGCGAAGAAGCACTGAGTGCAAAAAGAATGAAAGCGATCGTTACTAATTGTTTCATAAATGCTGATTGCCGTGTATTGTAATTGAATGTTTGCTTGCAGTGGTCTAAGTTACAGACTAAATAGTTTTAAAAATCCCGCACTTGCAGTATCTGTAATTTCTCCGTTATTTTTCTTGTAAATAAAATAAGCCGCAAGATCTTTGTGTTTCTCCACAAAAGCTAACGCCTGTTGAAGGCCCATCAGCATCAGTGCATTATCGTAAGCGTCCGCCGTCATAGCATCTTTTGCATAAACGGTAACACTGATGAGTTCGTTCTTTTGCGGGTAACCGGTTTTCGGATTAATGATGTGCGTGATTTTTTGTCCTTTTGTTTCATGATAACGTCGGTAACTACCCGATGTAGTAATAGCACCCTTATCGATTGCTACAATTTTTTGTAGCGGGTGTTCATCAAACGCACCTAATGCAGGCGATTCAATACCGATTTTCATCTTTTCATTTGTTGGTTGCTTTCTTCCTTTCACTCTTATTTCACCACCAATTTCAACAAGATAATGATGGATATTTTTTGATTCGAGGAAAGCAGCAAGCACATCAACTGAATAACCCTGGGCAATACCGTTAAGATCGATCTTTACACAGGGCTTTTTTTTGTACAGGTAATTTCCTTTCAACTGCAGCCATTTACTGTTTACACAAGATTGTAACAAACGTACGGTTGCGGTGTCGGGGATCGCATTCATTTTCTTTACAGCAAAACCCCATCCTTCCACTAATGGAAAAACCGTTGCATCAAAAAGACCGTTTGTGGCATTATAGGTATTGATGGATGCACGGACAACCTTGTGTAAATGTGCATCAAGTAATATCCCTTTTGTTGAGTTGTTGAACTGGTTAATTAGTGAATTGGGTTGATAAAGTGAAAGCGATTGATCTAGCGACTTCAAAATACTGTCAACCAGTTGTTGTGTTACAGAGCTATCGCTTGCATAATACACAACCGCATACGTTGTGCCCTGTGCCCGGCCGGTTATACTGTAACGCTTCCATTCAGGTTTTGACGGATGTACAACAAGCAACAAAAGAAACGCAGCAAGAATACGCATGTAACAAATGTACAAAGCACTGCTGCAATAATAAATTAATGTGCAATCGTTTGACAAAATTCATGCTTAGTGCATTTATCCGTCAACAGTAAAACTTACAAGCTTCATGGCCAGCATACCACAATCCTACTTGATCAACTTTCTTTTCACAGCTTTTTCAACAATGAAATCAGTAACATAATGAAACAATCCCGGAAAATTGTTCTTTATCCACCTTATCAAGCGGCTGTCGAAATCGCAATAAATCTGGAATTTGTTTTTTTGTAATCCATTCAGGTATATCCGGGCTACTTCTTCTGCAGATTTAACGTTTATTGTTTCACTTAACGCAATGCTTTCAGGCAATGTATGCTGCCGTTCATACTGCAGCATGCTGGTATCTGTATCCGGTGGATAAATAACAGAAACCCTGATGTTATCATCTTTGGCTTCTTTTCGCAACGATTCTGCTAAACCCGTAATGGCAAATTTTGAAGGAGCATAACTGCTGTAACCAATCAATCCTGCATAACCGGCAACACTCGATACAAAACTTAATTGCCCGTTTGTTTTTTTCAACCAGGGCCATGCTGCTTTTGTAGCATACACGGCACCAAGATAATTGGTGAACACACATTTTTCCAAATCCTTTACCGGTTGATCTGCAAAACGCCCACAGGTCATTATTCCTGCGTTGTTGATCAACACATCTATCCTTCCCAGCTTTCCGGCAGTCTCATCAATCACCGCCTTTATGGCATCATTATCCGAAACGTCAGCAGAAAATGTAAGCACTGTTACGCTGCCCATTTTTTCAATATTGCGTTTTGCTTCAATCAACTTTTCATTATCCCTTGCAATAAGAACCAATTGTGCCTGTTGTTTTGCAAATTCTTTCGATAGTGCCAGTCCTATACCGGAACTGCCACCGGTAATAACAACAACTTTCTCTTTATAGTATCCTTCATTCATATAAACAAGCTTTAATAAATATTTCCAGAGCACTTTTTGTGCTATACAAAACAACAGGCTTTTAGCAACGCATTACATCAGCACATTTCTTCATTAGGTCATACTAATAAACTACAGAATGTACCCTGGCATTAAAAAAAATGCCAGTACCGGCAAGGCACTATACCAAAGGCTGGCATTGTTTTTCATGAACAGGCGGCTCCATGTGTTTGGATAAATGAGCAGCTTTACGAAAAATATCTATTTCTTTCAACTTTGTTGCGGGAAAAATAATGTGCCGCATGTGTTTTAAAACCCAATGAATAACCGGGCGCCGTGATGCAAAATAAATTAACTCAGGTTCGGCCATTGCACCCACACATTGTTTTACCCAATAAGATGTTTGTCCCATTTTTATTTCCCGGCATCCTCTTTCAATTGCCAATGCAATTATTCCATAAATGAGATTGAAATAAGAATCATACTTATCTTTCTCATGTTCTCTGCCCGCCAGCATAAAGATCAATGTGTCTTCTGTAAAAATCAAAACGGCAGCGCTAATCACTTCCCCCTTCACAACAAGACTCAATATTTTATATTCATTCTGCTGTTGAAATATATTTCTGAAAAAAGCATAGTTCAGCACTTCCAGCTTGGTTGCAGTCCTATCCATTACAGCCAGGTATAATTTATAAAACAAGCGGGCAAAATCTTCATCAGGTTCAGACAACACCAAGGCAGGCATTGTATTGTTTTTCCGGTATTCAGCTTCTCTGGTAATTACAGGATATGATTGTTGAATTTTCTTTAAAGACAATATTATTTTTCTTCGGTATGGGTGCCGTAAAGCGGAAAGGTACTCTGCAAAACTTTTCCATTTAATTTCCAGGTTCATATAGGGAATACTGTTTGCAGAAAAAAAACCTTCACGTTCAAATTGCCGAAAGTATTGATGCTCTGCCTGTCTGAATTCTTTTACTGCCATCAAACTTATATTCAGTTCTTTTGCCAGCATTTTCATTTTGCCTGTAATAAGAGAACATACTTCAGCAGCATACATATTATCAGTTAATGCCAGGTTCAATTGACCAAACGATGCTGGTAAACCGCAAACAAGAAGTTTGATTTTAAAGAAACCAGGGGAAATTTTCTTTATCCATTGTACAAAAAAATTATCGCTGATAAATAAATCGAGATTGAAGCTGAAAACTGAAAGAATTGTTGTTGCTACAAGTTTTTCATCGTGGTAAAAAAGAAGATAATAAAAACCGGCATCCTCAACCTTGCTGTCTTCCACAATGCGGATAAAATTATGACGGTGAAAAACATCTTGCTCCCTCACAATACTGTTCCAGTGCTGCGGATCAATGTCATGAATGCTCTTTACTTGCCGAAGCGTCAGCATAAAGTATAGTTATAATTCAGAATAGACATGTTCAATAGCCGCAATAAATCTTTCAATTATATCCTGTGTTTGCGATGAGGTGCAACACAAGCGCAGCCTTGCCTTATTTACAGGCACAGCCGGGTATATTACAGCATTTGCAAGAAAACCCTTGTTGAATAATTTTTTGGAAAGTGCAAATGCTTTTTCATTATGCCCGCAAATGGCAGGAACTACCGGGCTTTGTGAAGCGCCTGTATCAATACCGATGTTCTGAAGACCGGAAATCATAAACCTTGTATTTTCTCTTAACTTTTCGAGCCGCTGTTTTTCTGCATCAATTATTTCCAACGCTTTTAATGACGCCGCTGTATTTGCAGGAGATAATGCTGCCGAAAACATGTATGGTGCTCCGCCATGTTTCAGGTAAACAATTACATCTTCCCTTGCAGCAATAAACCCTCCGTTGGCCGGTATTGCTTTTGACAGTGATCCTGTAAAAATATCTATACAATCTGCATCAATTCCAAAATGCTCATTCAATCCTCTGCCTGTTTCACCAAGTACCCCTAATGAATGTGCTTCATCCACCATCAGGAATGCACCGTATTCTTCCTTCAGCTTTACAACTTCCGGCAAAGGACAAACATCGCCATCCATAGAGTACACACCTTCCACAATTATCAGCTTTCGCTTTTTATTCCTATGCTTTTGCAATGTTTCTTTTAATGATACCGGATCGTTATGCTTAAAATATTCGTAAGGCACTCCCGACACTTTTATTGCATCGGTTATACTGCGATGTATGTTTTCATCTGCAATCACCAGATCGTTCTTAGCAAATAATCCACCTATAACAGCAAGGTTAGCCATGTAACCTGAGCTTAATACCATGGCCGATTCTGTTCCTTTAAACAGACTGATTGCTTTTTCAAGTGCACTATGCAACTCATTTGTTCCTGTGAGCAAGCGAACGCCACCCGTGCCTGTTCCATACGTTTGAATTGCCTGTATTGCTGCCGCTTCTATTTCAGCATGACCAATCAACCCAAGATAATCGTACGAAGACATCATAAAAACAGGTTTATCCCTGATAACAACCGAGGCTCCTGATTTTCCCTGCATCACTTCCTGAAAATTATAAACATCTTCATCGGCAGTATATCTCAACTGATCGAACCAACGGTGTGCAGGACGATGATCGAGCAATGTTTGAGCATGCGAATCAAATCCGGGATGCCTGTCGAAAAAATCACTCACTAACGATTTCCATATTTTTTTACCATTAACCAGGTTCATATACTGATTTGTTTAAACTGATTCAACAACCGTAGCAGGTGTACTTATTTTTTTTGACTGTATGGAAACAGGATGACTGCTACGGGGCTGGTATGTAAGTCCGGGTACTTGGGGCCCTCTGTACATTGCACGCTCTAATTCTTTTTGAGAATGATGATTATGCGCATTCATAAACTGCCGGCCAATCTTCATTGCCCCCATCAGCATCCGGAAGTACTTCCAGGACCACACACTTGGCAAAGTGCGTTGTGTAAGCCTCTTTGCACGTGAGATGTTCAGTATTGTTTTGGCGTAAAGTTTTAACAAGCTCCTGTAATAACTTTTTAATGACATTTGGGTTGGCAATACTACATGTGAGAAATCCCAGAGCCCATGTGCCTCCCGTGGTA
>NZ_CAMLGT010000012.1 GCF_946479605.1 uncultured Lacibacter sp. | reverse complement strand
TCTTTTGCCATACAATTCACTGCGTTGCTTGGCAGGTTTCCACTTCCTCTTCCTGTTTGAAACAGTTTCCACCTGTCATCACCTGCGTTGTCAATTGATGTACCATGGTTAAAACAAATTACACCTTTACCTTGCGGCACCTGTATCCATTTCTGATCTGCATCATCAATCAACACCGCACCCACCATATTATCCTGTATCAAAAAAGGTACACTAAACTGTCGCCAGTTGCCATCAGCTTTCTTCACTAAAAAATTATTGCTGCCGCCAAAATTGCTGATCCATAAATTATTATTTGCATCAAACGCCATTCCACCAACACGGTAACTGTTAGGATCGCCAATTGCTACATTCAATGCTGAATTTTGTTTGTACAGTTTAAACTGTGTTGCAGTTTTATATTCAACCAAGCCACCCCCAAACGATCCTGCATAAATTGTTTCATCACGTGGATCAACAGTAATGCTGATAACATCAAACACTGTATCCATGAAAGATAAATTGCTGCGGTTGTAGTCTTTCCATTCATTACCATCAAACGTAAAAAAACCAGATCCGTTGAACTGGTAATTCCATGCTTCATTAACGCTTCCGCCAGCGACATATAATTTGTTTCTGTAAAAAAACAGTTCACCATCTAAGGGACCATAGGGCGAATTGATAGCATACCGTTCAAACAAATTGCCTTCTGCTTTAACCAACCCTTTTTCAAAATCAGCAATCCATATTTCAGTGCCTGTTTTTACTGCATGAAACGGGTAACGCAGCTCATTGTTATTTTGAATAGTTGCGTTAACAGTACCATTTGCTGCAATTGATCGTACACGCCGTTCATTCCAGCCAAAACGTTCTTCGCTGATGAGGATGGCGCCATCGCTTACATTAACTGACTCCCAACGCCAGTCATCGTTATAAATAACCTGCCAGTTATTGCCGTTGTTTGCATACAATGTATTACCCTGCTGCACAATTACGGTTGTATTGATGGTTAATACCTGTTGCACAGCTCCTGCAGGCAATCCATTCGTTCCGCTGATGGTTGTCCAGTTACGATAATCGCTCAGGTTTACTGTATTTTGATTGGCTGTTTTTAATCCTTCATCCGTTGCCGCATAAAACCTTGAAGCATCAGCCGCAAAACCATTCACTTTTACATTTGCGCCGTTATTCCCAATGATAAATGTATTGCTGATTTCATACTTATCCATATCCACCACAATAATACCTAACCCGGTACTGAGATATGCTTTGTTGTTGTGAAAGCTGATATTGTAAATGGTTTTATCGCCAGCAATTGTACTCCGAAGAATATCAGAAATATTGATCACATCATTGCGGTAAAAAATATCAAGGTTGCTGTTATTATACGCTATCAGTAATTTTTGTGATGTGGTTTGATAATTGATCGTACGCACACCCACATCATGCAAGCCACTTACCTTGCTCAGACGGGTTATTTCTCCATCAGCAACAGCCACACTGTAAACAGCAAAATTTGTTGCCACAAAAATTCTGTCACTGGTTGCTGCCACCCGCTTGCCTGAACGGTAATCTAAATGCTCACGCCATTGACCAATGGGCACAAGCTGCGCTGTTAAGCTGTTGCAGAACAAGAAAAGAAAAAGATATACCGCAAAAGTCTTCATGTATTGCTCAAATTTAACAGCTTTTCGTGCATGCAGATGATTTGTATCATTGTTCCGGCATATTCTGCTATAACAACCTGCTGAAATGCTTACCAGCAACGGATAAGCCTGAAATAATATGTGATTGTTCAGGCAGAATGGCGTTTCTTTGCGCTGCAAATTTCAACAAAAACATTTCAGAATCGCATGTGGTATAATCTGGGTAAATGGGTGTTGCGCAACAGGCTTCCGTTAATCATTGTTATAATTCTTTCAACCGCTTTCATGACTTTTTTTGCACTGAAGGTGCAGCGTAGTTATGATTTTGCGAAAGCAATTCCTGTTGATCATCCCAAATACCTGGCTTATGAGGCGTTTAAGCAAAAGTTTGGTGAAGATGGCAGTCTGCTGGTAGTAGGCTTTGAAAAAAAGGACATGTTTCAACTGCCTTTTTTCCAATCATTTACTGCATTGCAGAAAGATATCAAAAAAGTATTTGGTGTTGAAGATGTATTAAGCGTTAGTGCAGCAGTAAACCTGATGAAAGATTCTGCAACTGAAAAGCTAAAGACCACTCTTGTTTTTCCTGAAAATATTCAAACGCAGCAGACACTTGACAGTTCAAAACAAGTACTGCTGAATCTTCCTTTTTACAAAGGCCTGTTTTATAATCCTGAAAGCAATGTGTACATGATCGCTATCAGGCTTAACAAAGAAGTGCTGAACTCAAAAGCAAGGCATACTTCTGTTGATGGCATTGTAAAACTTGTAAAGGCTTTTGAAGAACAGCAAAAGATTACCATGCACCTTAGTGGTTTACCACATGTGCGTACGGAGATGAGTACACGTATTGCTGCAGAAATGCAATATTTCCTGTTGGGTTCAGTGCTCCTCTCTGCAATTATTCTTCTTGTATTTTTCCGTTCATTCAGTGCTATGTGGTTAAGCATGGGTGTTGTGGTGATTGGTGTAATCTGGAGTTTAGCCACAATGGTGTTCTTTGGTTACAAGATCACAATCCTGAATGCATTGATTCCGCCGTTGATGGTAGTGATCGGTATCCCTAACTGTATTTACTTCCTCAACAAGTTTCATACGGAATATAAAAAAACAGGCGACAAGCAGGTGTCGCTTATTAACATGATCGGCCGCATGGGTATCGTTACGCTGTTCTGTAACATTGCCGCTGCCATTGGGTTTGCTGTGTTTGCACTTACAAAAAGCCAGATACTTCGTGAGTTTGGTATTGTAGCCGGCATCAACATTATGGTACTGTTTGTGATCTCATTTACACTCATCCCCATTGTGCTGAGTTATTTGCCGGTACCAAAACAAAAACATGTACGTTACCTTGAAAATGAACGTCTCAACCGCTGGATCATGCGCATTGAGAACTGGGTATTCAATCACCCGAAATATATTTACACTGCTACAGTTATATTGATCATTGTTTCCGCAATGGGTGTGTTACGTTTAAAAAGTGTTGGTTTCATTGTTGATGATCTTCCAAAAAATGATAAGCTGTATGTAGATCTGAAGTTTTTTGAAAAACATTTCTCTGGTGTAATGCCACTGGAAATTGTGGTTGATACAAAACGTAAACAAGGTATTACCCGTAAAATTTCCAACCTCACTAATATTGATTCATTGGTTACTTACCTGCAAAGCCGACCTGAAATTGGTAAAGCGCTTGCAGTTACCGAAGGATTGAAGTTTGCCAAACAGGCTTACTACGATAACGACAGTAACATGTACACAGTGCCCAATGAATTTGATCTTGCATTTCTTGCTCCTTACCTGCGTATGAAAGCTGATAGCAACAGCAAGAATAACAACTTTGTGAAGCTGGTAGCAAATTTCATGGACAGTACACAGCAGAAAGCCCGCATTAGTGTAAACATGGCTGATGTTGGCAGCGACAGCCTTCCGAAAATATTAGCTGAAGTACAACAAAAAGCAGAAGTGCTTTTCAACAATGATAGTCTTGAATATGCAACAGCCATCAGTAAAGGCGAAGTAAAAACAGCTGACATTGATTCATCGAGATTGAAACGGTCAGCAGATATTCAACTGACAGGCACCAGTATCATTTTTGTGGAAGGCAGCAGTTTCATCATTAATGGATTGAAGGAAAGTATTTTCTGGGCATTCTTGCTGATTGCGTTGTGTATGTTGTATCTCTTCCGTTCGGTACGTATCCTCATTTGCTCACTCATCCCCAATATCATTCCGCTGGTTATCACAGCTGGTGTTATGGGCTGGGTAGGTATTCCGCTGAAACCAAGCACTGTGTTGGTGTTTAGTGTGGCATTGGGTATTGCCATTGATGTTACTATCCGCTTCCTGATCAATTACAAACAGGAACTTCCTCTTCATAAGCATGATGTTCGTGAAACGGTAAAACAAACCATTCGTCATACAGGCATCAGTATCATCTACACGTCCCTGGTTTTGGTGGCTGGTTTTATTATTTTCTGCTTATCCGGTTTTGGTGGCACCCAAGCCTTGGGCTGGTTAACCTCCCTCACTTTGTTAGTGGCCATGATTACGAATCTTGTCTTACTTCCTGTTTTACTGATTACTACAAGTAAAAAATTGACAAAATCCTAGTAATCAGTCAAAAAGCTGTAATATCTATGCAGCAAACGGTCAAAAAAACTGTCTATTGTTAACAATTCTTAACATTTGCCGTTACATTTGGCATCCTTGAAAAAAGCATGTCCATTGATAACCAGACTGACTGATCTACACCTTCCGAAATTTTGGAAACAATTTTCACTAATAAACCTTCAACGAGTATGAGAAAACTTGTAAGTATGACGTGTGTGCTTCTACTCTGCATTATGCAGGTATTTGCACAAGACAAAACTGTTACTGGTAAAGTAACAGATGAAAAAGACGGATCGCCTTTACCGGGTGTATCCGTTACAGTTAAAGGAACAACTGTCGGCACTGTAACCGGTAGCGACGGAACCTACCGCTTAAGTGTTCCAGGCAGTGCAAAAACGCTGGTGTTTACATTTGTAAACTATGAAACAGCTGAATTATCGATCGGCAATCGATCAACAATTAACATTGGCCTTTCAACAAACGAAAAGAATCTCCAGGAAGTAGTTGTTACAGGTTACTCACGTGAGAAAAAGACACAATTTACTGGTGCGGCAAACGTACTTAGCTCAAAAGTTGTTGAAACAGTGCCTGTAGGTGCTTTTGATCAGGCATTACAAGGTCGTGCTCCTGGTGTGTTGGTAAACTCAGGCTCTGGTCAGCCAGGTTCCAGTGCAAACATCACGATCCGTGGTATTAAATCGATCTCTGGTGCAGGTGTACAACCTCTTTACGTAATTGATGGTGTGCCATTACCTTCATTTGACATGGCGGCGATCAACCCGAACGACTTCGAATCAATCACAATTCTGAAAGATGCATCTGCTGCGGCCTTGTACGGTTCAAGGGGTGCATTAGGTGTTGTGGTTATCACTACCAAAAAAGGTAAAGCTGGACAAAACAATTTCATGTACCGTACACAAATCGGTATTACACAACCACCAAGTCCAAGCAATTTTGACCAAATGAGTTCACGTGAAATGCTTGATTATGAAGAGTGGGTTGGTACCATTGTTGGTGGACAAGCCATTACACAACCAGGTTGGCAATATTCTAAACTGAATCCTACCTATGCAGGCGCAAGTGCAACTGAAAAAGCACGTCGTGATTTCCTGCGTGACAGTTTTGCAAACAACAACGTAAACTATTACGATATTCTTTTCCGTACTGGTATTTCACAAACACATGAAATTAACATGAGTGGTGGTAACAGTGCTACCAAATACTTCCTTTCTGCCGGCATGTTCGATCAGAAAGGTGTGGACATGGTATCAAGACTGAAAAGATATACTACACGTTTCAATCTCGACAACACAGTTGGCAAGTTGAACATCCAGTTCAATACATTGGCAGCATTCGCTATCACAAATATCAACGAAGGCGCTTTCTATGCAGGTAACGGTACAGCAAATCCATTTGCAATGGCATGGAGAGCGAAACCTTACGAGAATCCCTATGATGCAAATGGCAATGTACTTTTCGGTGCAACTGCGGCATTATCACCAAAAGCTATTGCGAACCTGATCGACAGAGCAAATAACTCTTCATGGATCGATAATCAAATGAAGATCAACTCTGGTTTGACGTTGAGTTACAAACTATTCCCTTTCCTTACTGTAAAGAATACATTAGGTCTTGACCTTGCTATTGAAAGTGCAACAGGTACTATTAATGCAAATTCTTATACAGGTCGTTTACAAACATACCAGTCTGGTTACCTGAATGAATCTTTCAGAAGACGTTTGCAACTCATCAACACTACCGGAGCTTTGTTTAACAAGCGTTTTGGCAAAAGTGATCTTGAGGTTGGCGCATTCTTCGAAGCAATCAGAGGTTACCAAAAAGGTTTTGGTCTCACAATGTATAACCTCGATCCACGCTTAACAGCTACCGGGCAGGGTGCTGGTGCTTTAACAACAGGTGGTGCCGCTACATTTGCTCAAAACGGCAATAGCGCTAAGTCTGGTTTTGGTATCCGTTCTTATTTTGCTACCGGCCGTTATACATTCGATAACAAGTATACTCTTACTGCAAACATCAGACGTGATGGTACTTCACGTATCCTGAACCCTGCTAACAAAGAAGTTACTACCTGGGCTGCGGGTGCTACATGGGATGCGATTAAAGAAGATTTCCTCGCTAACCAGAATATCTTAAGCGATCTGAAACTGAGAGTTTCTTATGGTAAAACTCCTAACATTGGTAGTATTGCTAATGGTACTGCATTTGGACTCAGCAGTAATTTCTATTCTATCACTAACTACCTTGGTGGTCAACAAGCTGCATATGGTGCTGTTGCATTTGCGGGTTCTCCTCTTACTGCACAGGCGCCAACAACTCCTGGTAACCCAGATCTCCGCATCGAAACTGTTGCTAAAACAAACATTGGTGTTGATTTAGGTTTCTGGAAAAACAGAGTTCGTGTAACAGCTGATTTTTACCGTGAAATCACAAATGATCTGTTTGTTAGCCAACCGCTTTGGGCAGGTTCGGGTTTCTATGGTACAAGCTTACCGATCAATGCCGGTGTTATGTCAAACAAAGGTGTTGAACTTGTTGTGAGTGCAGACATCGTAAAAACCAAATTGATTGATGTTACAATTGGTGCCAACCATGCTATCAACAATAACATGATTGAAGACCTTGGCCTTGTGAACGAATACCCTCTTGGTACTGGTATCATTAAAAAAGGTCTGCCTTACGGTACACACTACACATACAACTACCTTGGTGCAGATCCTGCAACTGGTCGTCCAATGTACGAAGCTCCTGATGGAAGCACTGTTTATACAATCAACCAGGCTGGCCTCTTCCATAAATTTGGCACATGGTTACCTAAGCACGTGGGTGGTTTTACTGCTGATATCCGTATTCAGCGTATCACTATCAGTGCATTATTCTCTTATCAGTTTGATGTTGCACGTTATAACAACGTACAAAACTGGGTAACGCAAGGTGATGTTACTTATACAAACGCTGTGCGTCAAAGCAAGCGCCTGTTAACAGACCAGTGGAGAAAACCAGGTGATGTAAAACCTATTCAATCTCCAGCTTACAGCCGCCAGTTTACCTCATTTGATGTAAACGATGCTAAGTTCTTACGTTTCAGAAACCTGAACGTTGGTTACAACATTCCTGAGTTAAATATCAAAGGCTTCCGCCTGGTAAAATCAGCTCGTTTCTACGTACAAGGTCAAAACCTGTTCATTTGGAGCCCATGGAGCGGTTTGGATCCTGAAGATGATAACAATATCAGTCTTGCAGAGTTCCCGAACCCAAGAGCTGTGGTTGTGGGTATTGATATTAACTTCTAATTGTTTACGTAAAAGATTTGACAATGAAACTTAAAAAATTAGCAATAGCATCTTTGGCACTTCTTCTTTCTGTGTCATCATGCAATAAATTGATCGACATCCCGGAAACGGATCTCATTGCCGGTGATGTAGCCTTAAAAACAGTATCAAACAACGAATCAGCTGTATTGGGTGCTTATGCACAATTGGGTGTTGAAATGAACATCCTCATGAATGCAGTTTTTGCAGACGAAGTAGTTCGTTCAGAATTCTACAATGCCATCACAACACACGAATGGCAATACAGCTCGGCTGACGTAGGCTTACGTGACAGCTACACTGCAATTAACCCTAACTACAGGATAATTGATCGTGCAAACCGTGTTTTAATTGCGTTACCAAATGCACAATCAACGGTTGCTGGTGATGATGCAAAAAAAGGTCGTATCAGAGGCGAGGCATTATTCCTCCGTGCTTATGGTTATTTTGAACTGTTCCGCTACTACTGCGGCAACTATGATCCGGCTGGTTTAGCTATGCCTTACGTAGAAACGCCTACAGTAATTCCACAGGCAAGGATCTTAATGGGCGAATATTTTCAAAAGATCAATGCTGATCTTACAGAAGCAAAAACCCTGTTGCCAACAGCTTTGACTGACAGGAACAGAGCTACTGTTGCTGCTGCTAATGCACTACATGCACGTGTAGCATTATACATGCGTGACTGGGCAGCGGCTGAAACTTATGCAACAAACTACATCAATGCCCTGCCTTTGGCTACAGCAGCACAGTTCCCTGGTATTTGGACAGATGCAAGCGCTACTGCACCTGTTGAAGTTGCATTCCAATTGATCAGAACTAACACAATTGGAGGTCGTATTGGCTCTCTTTTCAGAGGTATAGGACCAGTAACAGCTCCAGGCACGATTACTTGGCAGCCTTCTACAAAATTGTGGAACAGTTATGATGCAGCAAATGATGTTCGTTTTGCTTCTTATTTGAAAGACGAGCCTATCTATGCAGGTCTCAGCCGTCCTTCAAAAATAATTGTAAAGTACATTGGTACAGGTATTGGTGAAACGAATGAAAACATCAATAACGGTAAGGTATTCCGTACTGGTGAAATGTACCTGATCCGTGCAGAAGCAAGAGCTGAGCAAAACAAGATCACTGGTGCTAACAGTGCTGAGAGCGATATCAATGCATTGCGTGCGGCACGTATCAACGGTTATACCAATGTAACTTTTGCTACTAAGCAAGCGGCTATCGATGCGATCATGCTTGAGCGTTTTAAAGAACTTCCTTTTGAAGGTCATCGTTTCTTTGATCTGAAAAGAAGAGGTTTACCGGTAGAACGTTCAGGAACGGATATCCCTAGCCCTGCAGGAACTACATTGCCTGCAAACAACTTCCGCTTTGTATTACCAATACCTCAGCCGGAAATGTTGGCAAATCCGTTAATGCAACAAAATCCTGGTTACGCCAGTTAATTTCTGGAATGTACTAATTTTTAAAGGCCCCGGTTTCGGGGCCTTTTTTATGCAGCGTTACCAAATAAATGTTGTCTATTTCTTTGAAACCATATCCAACGGTACATTATATTTGGATACAATCATCGTTTTCGACCGGCCAACATAAACCTTACCATCTCTTTCGCTACCCCTTAGGCTCCTATATTAAAAAGGATATTTTTTTTATTCATAAACCTAAACTAGCATGAGAAAACTTGCAATCATGATGTCATTGCTGCTCTGTTCATTTACCATGTTCGGGCAAGACAAGACCGTTACCGGTAAGGTAACCGACGAAAAAGATGGAACTCCATTAGCCGGTGTATCCGTTACAGTAAAAGGCTCCTCCGTTGGTACTACCACGGGAGCCGACGGGAGCTTTCGTTTAAGCATCCCTTCTTCAGCCAGAGTATTAGTATTTAGTTATGTAAACTTCGCTTCGCAGGAGGTTAGCATTGGCAGTCGCACTGATTTTGCAGTGAAACTTGCACCAGAAGACAAAGCGCTTTCTGAGGTAGTAGTAGTAGGTTATGGCACCGTAAGGAAAAAAGACCTTACAGGAAGTGTTGTAACAATTGGTGGCGATAAGGTGAGAGACCTTCCGGTACAAAGTTTCGATCAGGCATTATCTGGTCGTGCTGCAGGCGTTAGCATCACTATCCCGAATGGTGTTGTTAACAACCCACCTGTTATTCGTATTCGTGGTGTTAACTCTATCAGTTTAAGTTCATTTCCGTTGGTGGTAATTGATGGTGTGGCATCTTTCTCAGGAGATGTTGGTAACGGAAACGTTGCAAACAACCCATTAGGTGATATTAACCCTAACGACATTGAAAGTATTGATGTATTGAAAGATGCTGCAGCAGCTGCCATTTACGGTTCAAGAGCATCGGCTGGTGTTTTGAT
Organism: uncultured Lacibacter sp.; assembly: GCF_946479605.1. The sequence continues at coordinate 21,855 of NZ_CAMLGT010000012.1, read as the reverse complement.
CATTACTACTAAAAAAGGAAAGCAGGGACGTGCAAGAGTAAACTATGATGCATGGGTAGGTTTTACAAAACCATTTAACCTTATTCCTGTATTAAATGGCCGTGAATACGAAACCATTAAAAACGAAGGTTTAACCAATGCCGGTACTCCTCCTAACGGAACTACCCGTGGTTTCTATCCATACATTGGCCCTGATGGCAACCCTGTAGATACTAAATGGTATGATGTCATCTACAGAACAGGAATTTCACAAAACCACAATGTGAATATTTCCGGAGCTAACGATAAAACCAATTATTACTTTTCTGCCGGTTATACAAAACAGCAAGGTATGATTGAAGCTAATGACTTTACCCGTTTAAATGCTACAATGAACCTTGACCACAAAGTAAACAACCGTATAACAATTGGCGGTAAACTTCAATACTCAAATTCAAATAACAATGGTGTTAACTCCGGCTCAACTCCCGGTGGTGCATTTGCCACATCCGGTATTGCCCGTCTTGGCTTTAACCTGATGCCAAACGTACCGGTGTATTTGAATAATGGCAGCTACAACATTAATACAGTTAGTAACACCATTGGCCAGGGTGGAAACATTACAGCACTTCAGTTCACGAACCCCCAAATGTTAATTGATCTGAATAAATTCTCATCTGTTACTGATCGCTTTATTGCAAATGCTTACGGCAGCGTAAAGATCATTGATGGTCTTTCATTAAGAACAACATTTGGTATTGACAATATGAATGTTGTAAACAAAGCTTTCCAGAATGCATTACATGGCGATGGTGTTGCAAATGGTGGTTCATCATTCAACAATCTTCAAACATACAAAAGATGGAACTGGACAAACGTATTGAACTATAACAAGAGCTTTGGCAATCACAACATTGCTGCTTTAGTTGGTAATGAACAGCAATACACATCGTCTGACGGATGGGGTGCCAACCGCCAAGGTGTAACAGACCCTTTTTATAATGAGTTCCAGGGTGGTTTCAATACAATTGTTCCCTTTGGAAACTTTTTAAGTGAAAACTATCTTGTTTCATTTTTTGGCCGTGTTAACTACGATTTCAACAAAAAATACTTGTTGTCAATCAATGGTCGCAGAGATGGTTATTCAGCTTTTGCACCTGAGAACAAGTATGGTAATTTCTGGGGCGCTTCGGCTGGTTGGGTAATCAGTGAAGAAGAGTTCTTCCAGAACTCAGGTTTATCAAAAGTGTTAAGCAACCTGAAATTAAGAGGCAGCTATGGTGTTGTTGGTAACAACCAAGGCATTAACGACTTCGCTTTCTGGAGCTTCTTTGGAAGTGGCTTATATGGTGCAAGCCCTTCACTTGCCTTTTCGCAGGCTGGTAACAGAAACCTGAAATGGGAAACAAGCCAGAAAACAGATATTGGATTGGAATTAGGTTTCCTGAATAACCGTATTAATGTAGAAGCTACTTATTATATCAATAATGTAGATAACCTCATTCTTGCGGAACCACAAGCTCCTTCAAGGGGTATTCCGGGTAACTCAATCCTTACAAACGTTGGAAGTATGAGTAATAAGGGTATTGAGATTACAGTTGGTGCAACAGTTCTGCAAAAGAAAAACTTCAGCTGGAATACAAACTTCAACATTACAACACTTAAAAATGAAGTTACTGCTCTTGCAGCAGGTAATGCAGATATTCAGCCTGCAACATCAGGTCTTGAACGTCCAAGCATGATCCGTGTAGGAGAATCAATCGGTAGTTTCTATGCTGTTCGTACAGGTGGTGTAAATCCTGCAAATGGTCAGCGTATTTTCTACTATCGTGATGGTACAGCTGTTCAATACAACCACGCTGCTCCTGTAGCTTCAAGATGGACACTCGTTTCAACAGGCGCTGTAGCTCCACGTGTTGCAGACCAGGCGAATGATGGCATCATCGTTGGACCAGCTCTTCCAAAATGGAGTGGCGGTTGGGATAATACACTCCGTTATCAAAACTTTGATCTGAATATGTTGTTCTTCTTCTCTGGCGGCAACTATGTGTACAATGGTACAAAAGCCGGTTTAAGAGATATGCGTAGCTGGAACAACTCAAAAGAAGCGTTAACACGTTGGACAAAAGCTGGTGATATTACAAATATCCCACGCATTGTGTTTGGTGATAACATTTCCAATGGCTCTGGCATTGTAATGACAGAAAACGTTGAAAAAGGCGATTTCCTGAAATTACGTACCATTACATTGGGTTACTCACTTCCAAAAACAGCTGTTGAAAAAATCGGTATCAGCAGCTTCCGTATTTATGCACAAGTCCTCAATGCGTTTACTTTAACCAAATACACAGGATACGATCCTGAAATTTCTTCAAATGGTAACGGCAATGGCAACCCAAGTGTTGACCGTAACTCTGTGCCACAGGCAAGAAGCTTCAACTTTGGTGTTAACGTAGGATTTTAATTAACTTAAAAATGAAGATCATGAAATTTAAACTATTAATATTTCTATTGGTTGGAGCTGTTTTAACCAGTTGTAACAAATCGAAGCTTGAACCAATTCCCCAAACAGCTCTGTCTGATGCTGTTGCTTTCAGTGATTCTGCACGCTCAGTTCAACAGGTAAACGGATTATACTCTGCAATCAAAGCCGGGCAAATGCTCGCAGGGCGTTACCAGGTTTACCAGGATGTTCGGGGTGAAGAATTTATTAACAGAACAAACAATGCTGTTACTGCATGGCTTACCTGGCAGTTTAACTTAACTGCAAGTGCCAATGAAGTACAGAATTTGTGGGCTGCTGGTTATGCCGCTATTAACCGTTGTAATGTGGTGATTGATGGTTTAACAAAATCATCAATCAATGAAAACCTCAAGAAGAATTTAATAGCAGAAGCAAAGTTTACTCGTGCAATGTCTTATTTTATTTTAATGCAATTGTACGCACGCCCTTACACAGATGGAAACGGAAGCAAACCCGGCGTTATTCTGAAACTGCAACCTGAAACCTCAAGTGGAGATCAGAATCAATCACGTGCTACTACAGCTGAGATCTATACACAGATCCTGAAAGACCTGAATGAAGCCGAAGCAGATGTTCCTTCATCTTATGCAAATGCTACACTCAATACAACCCGTGCACATAAGAATACTATTGCTGCGTTCAAATCAAGAGTGTACCTGAATATGGGACAGTGGGCAAACGTAATTACAGAAGCAAACAAACTTGTTCCGAATGCTGCACCATGGAGTGCTCCTACCGGTGTTGCAAATGGCTTGTTAGCAAATGTGGCAACTGTATATACAAACTATACTTCTGCAGAAGCAATTTTGTCAATGCCATTTACTGCTTTAGATGTTCCCGGAACGCAAAATGGTTTGGGCTGGTACTACAATCCAGGTCCAAATGGTGGTGGTGAGTATGCGCTCAACACTTCTGCCCCTGGTATTTATGCAGACGCTGGCTGGAGAACAGTTGATGCACGCAGAGGTTTGTTGGTTGAATCTGGTGGCCAAACATGGCTACGCAAGTTTCCAAATCCAAACAATGCGGCAGACTGGAGCCCTGTTATACGTTATGCTGAAGTAATGCTGAACCTTGCAGAAGCATTGGCAAGAAATGAAGCAGGTACTGCTGTAAACACAAGAGCATTAGCAATCCTGAATGCTATCCGCAAACGTTCTGATGCAGCAATTCCGGATTTTGCTCCGGCAACCAAGGACGAATTGGTAGCCCTCATCTTAACAGAAAGAAGAATTGAATTGTTAGGTGAAGGTTTCCGTACTTCTGATATTGCACGTCTTAACGCCAGCTTCCCAGCCAAAGGAACAGTTGGTGCAGTTGCGCCTTCTGCAGATCAGTATGTATGGCCAATTTCTATTGCTGAATTACTTGTAAATAAATCATGTGCTCAAAACCCTGGATACTAATTCAAGGTTACACTTACATGATTCATAAAGAAAGCCGCTCCAAATTGGAGCGGCTTTCTTCTTTATATAAACCTGTTCTTTTTACTGCAACACTTCTTCCAGCTTCCTTTCCAGATCACTACCTCTTAAATTATCAGCAATAACTTTTCCTGATGGGTCAAGTAATACGTTATACGGAATACCATTGAATCCATACAAACCAACTGCTTCGCTATCCCAAAACTTCAGATCGCTGATATGATACCAGGTGAGGCCATCTTTTTTAATTGCTTCAAGCCATGCATCTTTTGTTTTGTCAAGCGACACACCAAGAATGGTGAAGTTTTTATTTTTAAACTTATTATAAGCTGCTACTACATTGGGGTTTTCCGCACGGCAAGGGCCGCACCAGCTTGCCCAAAAATCAACCAGCACATATTTACCTTTTAAACTGCTTAATGAAAAATTCTTACCATTCACATCCGGCATAGTAATATCAGGAGCCATACTGCCAATAGCCGGTGTTGCCTGCTTTGGCTGAGGTGCAGCTGTTACACTTTCCCTGTATTGTTTTACTACAGTCTGTATTCCTGCGTGGTTGGGAAAACGTTTTACCAGGTTATTATACATGGCTTCATTTTCCTGCAGATCATTACCAGTATTCATGGTAGTGGCAAACATACTCACCATCGGACTTTTATCTTCAGCAGCCACTCTTTTCACATACTCTCTGAATGAAGTGACCATATTGTTCATATCGGTTTCCTTTACCCTGCGTAAACTATCGTCCTGGATACCTGCCTGCAGTTCGTTCTGCATTGCAAACAGTTTCTGCTGTGTTGCAGAAAGTGAATCTACAAACTCATGCAGGCGTTCACTTGCAGGTGAACCGCTGTAACTTAACTTCCTTACATCATTCCAATCGCCGGAAATCGTAATATCCGATTTATCGTTGATCACAAAAAACAATGGCCCGTTTGGCAATTGAGGAAAACGCAACTGCAGTAATGATTCCTCGCCTGCTTTTCCTTTCAATGAAAACTTTCCATTGTTGAGTGTAATACTGTCCAATACCTGCGGAGGCATATTATCGAATGATATCTGCTCAAGATAAACCACTGTGGCCGGTGCATTTTTTACATCTCCGTTCACAGTAAAATTTTTACTCCCGTTACTTTTACAAGCTGCAACCGACAAAGCAATAGCAGCTACGATCCATGTTTGTTTCATGTGTAATTATTAATTCGCTAATTTTTCTGTCACCAATTGATTCAGCAATTTCGGATCGGCCTTGCCGTTTGATTTCTTCATCACTTCACCCACAAATAATCCAATCAATCCTTTCTTGCCTTTTTTATATTCGGTTACTTTTTGTGGCATACTTCCTAATACGTCATCGATCAATTGCTGCAAGGCATCTTCATTTCGTTCCTGCAGCAGGTTTAATTTCTGCGCCAGTTCCGCTGCTGTACTACCTTCTGCATTCAACATTGCAGGAAATAATTTCTGTACAGCCATTGTATGACTCACTTTACCTTCTTCCACCAATTGAATAATGGAAACAAGTTGCACCGGTGTTATTTTCAGCTGATTGATTTCTTTCCCCTCTTCATTCAATACCGATTTCACCGGCCCAAGTAACCAGTTTGCAATTTGTTTAAATGAAGTTGTTGCTGTTGCGGCTTGTTCAAAATAATCAGCCAGTTCTTTATCATCGCTAAGCAATGCTGCATCATATTCAGGTAATGCATATTGCTGCATAAAGCGTTGCTTTTTTTGATCGGCCATTTCAGGTAATGACTCACGGACCTGCTGAATAAACGCATCTGTTATTACAAACGGCGGAAGATCAGGATCGGCCATGTAACGGTAATCATCAGCATCTTCCTTTGTGCGGATAGCAAATGTAGTTTCGGTATCAGGATTAAATCCTCTTGTTTGCTGTACAATTGTTTCTCCCTTTTCTTTCATGTCGATCATGCGCATTACTTCATGATCAATTGCTTTTTTCAGAAAACGGATTGAGTTGAGATTCTTGATCTCCACTTTTGTTCCCAGCTTCGGATCGCCTTTTAAACGAATAGAAATATTTGCATCGCAACGCAAACTACCTTCTTCCATATTTCCATCGCATACATTCAACGTGCGGACAAGTTTGCGCACTTCAGTTACATACGCCGCAGCTTCATCGCCACTGTGCAGATCGGGTTCTGTTACAATTTCAATCAATGGAACGCCTGCACGGTTGTAATCAACAACAGAATAAAACTCATCTTGGTCATGCATGCTTTTACCGGCATCCTCTTCCATGTGAATGCGGTTGAGTTGAATATTTCTTTCGCCTGATGCTGTTTTTATCCTTACAAATCCGCCTTTGCAAACCGGCGTGGTGTGTTGCGATAACTGGTAACCTTTTGGAAGATCGGGATAGAAATAATGCTTCCGTGCAAAATAGTTTTTCTGCTCTATCTCACAATTGCAAGCCAGGCCCATTCGCACTGCCAGCTCTATCGCTTCTTTATTAAGCTTTGGCAATGTACCCGGATGCGCCAATGTAATGGGACTGATATGCGTATTAGGCTCCGCCCCAAAACCTGCACTATCGCCACAAAACAATTTTGTTTTGGTGAGTAACTGTGCGTGTACTTCAAGCCCAATAACCGCTTCGTATTTCTCTGAATAGTTTGACATAATTTAAATGAAACGACATTTCGGCTAAGCTCAATGTCCGTTTAAACTCCCTTCAACTCCATTTGGGGTTTCAGGGTTCGCAAAAATACCCGTTTTCAACCGAAGCTTATGTGAGTAAATGCACAAAAAAGCCCCCGGCAGACGACGGAGGCTTGCTAAATCAGAGTATGAGAAAATCTATAAATCAGCTTTTTGCAGTTTCTTTGGAATTTTTACTTCCACATTTACTGTTTTACCACCACGTAACAGTTTTACATTCCACAGCGTTTGCTCTGGTTTACCACGCAACGCTTCTCTTGCAGCAGCAACTGTTTTTACCGTTTTTCCATCGATCTCGGTAATAATATCATCCTTTTGCAAACCGCTTTTTGCAGCAGGCGATTCAGCTTCCAGCTCCAGCACTTTTACACCATTGCCTTCTTCTGTATCCTGTATTGTTGCGCCAAATTTTGGACGTGCCGGAGATAACATGATCCTGTTTTCCAGGCCATGAATGCGTGGTGCAATATGATCGAAATTGAACTGCCCTTCACCAAACGGCATTACTTCCGGTACTCTGAAATTAAAGCTGTGCATGCCTTCAAAACCTTTACTCTCGCCCAGCTTTGCTTTTGTTTTCTTTTCTTTTCCATCACGCAGGTAAGTGATCTCTACTTCATCGTTTGCCTTTTTTGCGTGAATAGCTTTGCTGAGATCTGCCGGTGAACTGATTTTAGCATCTCCCACTTTTGTGATGATGTCACCTTTTTGCAACCCAGCTTTTTCTGCAGCTGTTTCTTTCTGCACTTCCTCTACAAGAGCACCTTTTTCATTATCATCGGTAACCACACCAAGCAAGGGGCCGCCTTTCCAGTTCATATTGAATTCCTTCATGAAATTGTCGCTGTTGAACTCATGCCAGTTACCGGCTCCGTTTGGACCACGGTAGCGATACACTTTGGGCAGAGAAACACGAACACGTGGAGAACTGAATACAAATTCATCATCTCCATCAAACCGATGAATGATAATATCCTTATCACCTTTTTCAACCGGCTTTCCATTAACAGTTACTTTATCACCATCAATAACAATGGTTGTCTTTTCTGTTTTATCGCCTTTTTTACGGATGATGATCTGTTCCTTCTTTTCCCTGATCTCCTTTTCTCTTTTTTCTTTTTCCTGTGCTGATGCTGAGACAGCCAGTTGGGTAGCGGCTACAAGGGCCAATGCATACAATGAAATACGTTTCATACAAATAAGGTTTTATTGTTGACAGGGCTAATGTACGAACATTTTCTTATTTACGAATTTTTTCGGAGATTTTCTGATTTTTTAACATTTCGGCTTATTGCTCTAAAAAAGAAACAGCCGCAACTTAGTTAGCTGCGGCTGTTTAAAATCATTGACAGAGACTATAATAATCCTTTCACTTTTTCAATCACCTGTTGCAGGTTGCTGATGTCTTGTCCACCAGCAGTAGCCAATGTTTTTTGACCACCGCCACCACCTTTGATCAACGGTGCAATATGTTCCTTGATGATCTTTCCTGCATCAAGATTTTTTGCTGCTGCAACAGTATCGCTGATGCCCACAGCCACGAATGGTTTGCCATCGATGTTTGCACAAAGCACAGCCACATAATCGTTGAGATTTGTTTTGAGATCGAAACAAACTTTCTTCAATGCATCGGCATTGCTTACTTCAACTATATCGCCAATGAATGTTACATTGTTAATGATCTCATCTTTCTGCAACAACTCATTACGCAATGTAACCAGCTGACGTGCTTCCAGTTTCTCCAGTTTCTTTTTCAGTTCACTGTTTTCACTTTGCAAACCTTCAATTGATTTGCTGATGTCTTTTGGATTTTTCAGCAAACCACGGATCGAACGAATGGCATCAAATTCAGTATTTACATATTGCTCAGCCGCAAAACCTGTAACAGCTTCTACACGACGAACACCTGCAGCTACAGCACTTTCGCTTGTGATCTTAAACAAACCAAGTTCGCCGGTTGAGCCAACATGTGTTCCGCCGCATAACTCTATAGAATAAGTTGGGTCGATGATCACCACCCGCACTTCATCGGAATACTTTTCACCAAACAAAGCCATTGCACCCAATGCAATTGCTTCATCCTTTGGCATTGATTTAATAACAACAGGAATATTTTCACGGATCTTTTCATTCACAATTGCTTCTACCTGTGCAACTTCTTCATCGGTCACTTTTGCAAAGTGTGAAAAATCGAAACGCAGGTATTGATCATTCACCAAACTGCCTTTTTGTGCCACATGTGTACCCAGCACTTTACGTAAGGCTGCATGCATTAAGTGTGTGGCAGAATGATGTACAGCAATTTTTTTACGACGGTCGGCATTTACTTTAGCAGCAACAACAGCAGTAATATTTACAGGCAACTGTTCAGTAAAATGAATGATGAGATCGTTTTCCTTTTTTGTATCGGTAACAATTACTTCTTCACCTTCAAACAGTAATACACCTGTATCACCCACCTGTCCGCCGCTTTCTGCATAAAAAGGTGTTGCCTGTAATACTAACTGACAAGCAGCTTTGCCTTTGATGTTCACCTTACGGTACTTCACCAGTTTGGTTTCTGCTGTAACCGCATCATAACCTACAAAGGAAGTTTTATCTGTTGCCAGCACTTCCACCCAATCTTCGGTATCAATTGTTGTTGCAGCACGGCTACGTTCTTTTTGTTCGTTCAGTGCTGTTTCAAATCCCTTTTCATCAATAGCTAAGTTGTTCTCACCTGCTATCAAACGTGTAAGATCAATCGGGAAACCATAGGTATCAAACAATTCAAATGCAGCTTTTCCATCAATCACTTCTTTTGATGTATTGATGATGTCATCAATACGCTTCAATCCTTTTTCAAGTGTGCGTAAGAAAGCATCTTCTTCTTCCTTCACTACTTTCTGCACAAAACTTTCCTGTGCTTTCAATTCAGGAAATACGTTTTCAAACTGTGTTGCCAATACCGGCACTAACTGATGCAACAACGGTTGCTTGTATCCGAGATACGAATAATAATACCGAACAGCTCTTCTTAAAATACGACGGATAACATAACCTGCACCGGTATTGCTTGGCAGCTGTCCATCAGCAATGGTAAAACAGATAGCACGGATATGATCAGCCAGTACACGAAACGCTACACTTTCCTTATCATCACCAGCAGTATATTTTTTTGCAACGATGTTTTCAACAGCTGCAATGGTACCGGTAAAAATATCTGTATCGTAATTGCTTTGTTTGTTTTGCAGTACACGGGTTAAACGTTCGAAACCCATTCCGGTATCTACATGTTTGGCAGGGAGCTGTTCAAGTGATCCATCTTTCAAACGGTTGAACTGGATGAATACATTGTTCCATATTTCAATCACCTGCGGATGATCATTGTTCACCAATGTTTTTCCATCAACCAGTTTACGTTCTTCATCTGTTCTGCAATCAACAAGTATTTCGGTACAGGGGCCACAAGGTCCTGTATCGCCCATTTCCCAGAAATTATCTTTTTTATTACCGAGTAAGATGCGGTCTTCAGCAATCCATTTTTTCCATTCGTTCCATGCTTCTTCATCTTTCGGCAAGTTTTCTTTTGCATCACCTTCAAACACGGTTACGTATAAGCGATCTTTGGGAATGCCATACACATCGGCCAGCAATTCCCAGCTCCAGGCAATGGCTTCTTTCTTAAAATAATCGCCAAAGCTCCAGTTACCCAGCATTTCAAACATGGTATGGTGGTAAGTATCAACACCCACTTCTTCAAGATCGTTGTGCTTACCGCTTACACGCAAACATTTCTGTGTATCTGCCACACGGGTATGCTCAGGCTTACGGTTACCGAGGAAATAATCCTTGAACTGGTTCATTCCTGCATTGGTGAACAATAAAGTAGGGTCATTCTTCACCACTATCGGTGCCGAAGCAACGATCTGGTGTTTCTTTGATGCAAAAAAATCTAAGTATTTCTGTCTTATTTCTGCGGCAGTCATCATATTCATCCTGTGTTTGGATTGATTTTTGAGGAGTGATAGCCCTATATTTGTAACACCCCTTTTTAATGGGTAGCAAAGGTAAGCCAATCCTATGACCACCTGATTGCTTATATGAAGAAAGTAAAGTATTTCTATAATACCAATACACTCCGGTATGAAAAACTGGTAACTCCGCTGCGGGTAAAGCTGCTGCGGGTGTTCAGTTTTTTGGCGTCTGTTGCTGTGGCAGGCTTTCTTTTCATGCAGATATCTTATCGATATTTTCCCTCTGCCAACGAGCAGATGTTGAAAAATGAAAATAACCGTATTAAAGAAAACTATAGCATTTTAAATGCAGAGATCAGGCGTATGAATGATGAGTTGCGTGAAATTGAAAAGCGTGATAACCAGGTGTACCGGTCAATTTTTGAAGCCAGTCCTATTCCCGATAGTGCAAGGGCAAAAATGATGGAGAAACAGGCGGAGGACCGTCTTATAGCCAAGCTTAGTGAAGATGAACTGAACACGTCTATTCTGCAACAGATCAATACACTACGCAACAGGTTATATGCACAAACCACTTCTTTCACTGCTATTGAAGGCATGATCAAAAACAAAGAAGCGTTACTTGCTGCAACGCCGGCCATACAACCGGTGAGTAATAAAGAATTGACTAGACTTGCTTCCGGTTTTGGATACAGGATAGATCCAGTTTATAAAACAACAAAATTTCATGCAGGGCTTGATTTTGCAGCACCACAGGGTACACCCATTTATGCAACAGCCGATGGCACTGTAACATTAGCAGGCAATACAGCCAATGGTTATGGTAATCATGTGGTCATCAATCATGGTTATGGCTATGAAACACTGTATGGACACATGGTGCGTATTAAAGTGCGCAATGGTCAGCGTATTCGCCGTGGTGAAGTTATTGGCTGGGTGGGCAGCACAGGAAAAAGCACCGGCCCGCACCTGCATTACGAAGTGCATAAGAATGGTCGTGATCTTGATCCTATCTATTTCTTTTACAACGATCTTACTCCTGAGCAATTTGATCGTATGCTGAAAATTGCTGCAACAGGCAATCAGAGCTTTGATTAAGAAGGCAAGTATTTGCAAATGGCTAACAACTTAGGGCTAAGGGCTATTGGCTGAATCATTATTTTTGTTGAAACAACTTACACCTGGCAAAGCCTGCACAAATAGCATTTGATTTTGAAGAACCGCCAAAGGCAGCACCACGCCGTGGCCGCAAGCCATTGAACAAACCTCCAAAGCCAAAGCAAAAACGTGGACGTAAAAGCCTGAAAGATCTTGGTGATGAAGCAGAGTTTGTTGAACTGCCTTCGGATGAAGTGCTGAGCAAAAAATTGTATTACAGCATTGGTGAAGTGTGCGATCTGTTTCAGATCAACCCATCATCCATCCGTTACTGGGAAACAGAATTCAGTTTCCTGAAACCACGCAAGAATAAAAAGGGCGACAGGTTCTTTAATGCAACAGAAGTAAAAAAAGTACACCAGATCTATTATTTGCTGCGTTACAAAAAATATACCATCGAGGCTGCCAAAGATTATTTAAAACAACATAAAAACGATACAGAGGTACGGTTTGAGCTGATCAAAAGTTTACAACAGATCAAACAGTTTTTACTGGCGTTGAAAGCCGACCTTTAATGACTCGTGCAATGAAAACAAGAAAAGAGTGTATGAAATTTTTAGCAGTGATCCTTTCCGTTTTTTTATCTCTCAACAGTTTTTCTCAAGTACAATACGAAGTATCAAAAGATCCGGAGAACGGGTTGAAAACACTGAAAGGTATTTTGAGCCGTGAGATATTACAGAACGATGCTGATTTTACCTGGATGAAGAACGACATCAGCTGGTACAAACCCAATGCTGATTGCGTAACCAATCTTACTGCTGTAAAAGATACCATTCAACTGTTGGTATTTGTGGGCACCTGGTGCGAAGATTCGCATATTGTATTTCCGCAGTTATTAAAAATGCTGGACCAGGTAGGGTTTAACATGAAGCGCTTAACAGTAATTGGTGTTGACAGAAAGAAAACAACTTTGGGTCATTTATGCGAAGCATTGAATGTAACCAAAGCGCCCACTATTATGGTATTGAAGGGCGGAAAAGAAATTGGTCGTGTAGAAGAGTTTGGTAAATATGGTGTGTACGATCAGGAATTAGCTGAAGTATTTGCAAAAGCGAAATAAGCAGATCCTCCTTTAACCGTGAAATGCAACCATCTTGAGGTTGCATTTTTTATTTCTGCAACCAGCGTTGCTTTTCTAACAAATATTCAAAGTTGAGCTTTTCGGGTTCGCCATGGTATGCAACGGAAATTTCTTTTTGCTTAACCGCACCAATGCGGTCAATAGCAATTTGCGAACGTGTATTGTTTGCCCCAATATGAAACAGCACTTTATCAACAAATTGAAAGGCATGATCAAGCATTAATGCTTTCATGGCCGGGTTATATCCTTTGCCCCAGAATTTTCTTGCAACAAATGTGTAACCGATCAGCAATGAGTTTTCTGCTTCATTGTAATCATAAAACCGGGAGCTGCCTGCAGGTTCGCCTGTTTGTTTATCAATGAGCAATAACGCTCCTTTTGATTCCATTGCCCCTTCAAAATAAGTTTGAAACACATCACGTTGAAAGCGGTTTTTGTTTGGATGCTGCTCCCATATTAACGGATCAGATGCTACAGCATACAACCGTTCAAAATCATCCTGCTGTAGTGGTTGCAGACGAATGAGTTCATTTTCAAGTACAGGTTGTAAATTGATCATATACCTTTCAATAAACAATTATGGCTGATTGCCCGCCAGCTCAATACCCAGCCCTTCCATAAAGCGAAGCAGGTTGAGATGGACTTCCTGTTTAATTTCCTGGAAGCGTGCAAACTCAATAGTTGCAGTAAAATAATCTACCTGCAGAATAAGTGATTTAAATGTAAGTTCATTCAATACCACACTATAGCTTTCCACCTGTTCCTGTTGCTGCAGCAGTATTTCTGCTTTAGCAATCAACTCATCAATTTGCTTTGCCGTTGTTTTCACATGCAACTCCAGCTTTATTTCTGCTTTACGTTGTGTACGCAATGAAAGATTATCAAGAATACTGTCAACCATTTTCTTATTCGGTACTGTTACAAATGTTTTCTGATCGGTGCGGATGCGTGTACTCCGCAGCCCGATCTTTTCAACCGTACCGGTGATTGTTTCAACTTTTACAAGATCTCCAAGAGTAAACGGTTTATCGAAGAAAATAATAAACGATGCAATCAGGTTTTCAAGGCTTTCTTTTGTAGCTAACGCAACCGCTGCTGTAACAATACTAAGACCTGTAATAAGATTTGATACATCAAACTTCAGCACAAACTTTGAGAACATGATGATGCCGATGATCAAGGCCACCACTTTAAAAAAATCACGGAAGAAAACTACCAGCTGGTTATCGGTTTGATCAGCCGTTTGATCGGCTTTTGCTTTAAAGACCAGTGCAAGAAAATCAATAAATCTCCGTAACAGTCGGATGAAGAAAACAATCAGAATGGCTTTGCCGATCGCTTCAATAATATCCTTCAGCGTTATTTTGTATAACTCAATATCAAGTACAGCAGGGAATGTAAGCTTGTGCAATGAAAAGATCACCACCATCCACACAATGAACCATTCCATGGGTATCAGCACCAATGCAATGAACTGATCACGACTTACATATTTTTTTGCACCTGGAAAAAAGCCATACAGTAACCCGCAAAGAAATTTTGAAACAATTCCTTTCAATAAATACATGGCCAGCAGAATACCAGCAATCCATAAATAGCTGATGAGCGGGTTATCAAACACTTTTGTTTGCAAAAATTCAGGCATACGCAAAAATACAACCTACGGCTAAGCAGTAAAACTTAAAATGTAAAATGCTGAATGCGGTCGTCCTTGAGTATATACATGTGACCGGGACGTATAACCGCTTTTTGCCGCTGCACAACAGAAGCAGGCAGGCTCCATCTTTTTTCGGTAAGCGTACCTGTGGTATAAGCAATCAGTGCTTGCTGTTCAATACCAATTACCGTTTTGCCTACCACTGTTACATCAGCAAGACCGATGTACGACAGTTTGGTTTTGAATGCACCGTAAATATCAAATACATAAACACCTTTTGCAGGATCGTAGAGATATATAAACCCATCCTGGTCAAATATCTGTGTGGGTGTTGGCACATCATCAAAGATCATCCGGAAGTCGACGGTTTCCATCAGCGTTTTTCCATCATCTGCTATTTTCTTCAGCTTATTTGCCTGCTCATCGTAAAGCCAGATATTGTTATCGTAACTCTGCGCAATGGCTTTCACCTGGAAAATTTCCTGTTTGCGCAGATCAATTGTATTAACGATATTCAGAAAACGATCAAGTACCACCACCGTTGAAAAATTCCGGTAGTATAATAATACTTTCAACGGATTAGCAGCATCAATGGAATACAACTTGCCATACCTGCGCACATCATTGAACACCCCAACCGAATCACCATTGGCCGTGAGTTTCTTGAGCTGATTGTTTTTTGACAGCAGGAAATAGTTGCCAAGATTATCAACCGTAAAATCAATATACTCGCCTTCCACTGCTTTTGCATTTGAAAAAGCAGGCGGATCTTGTGCCGCAACAGCTGCAACACAAAAAAGACTTAGTATGATCAAGAATTGTTTCATCGTTTATAATACAGCAACTCCATCTTTTCTCCATCAAACGAAGCGTAACTGAAATAACGTATCCAGTCACCGAGATTAATATACCTGCTGTCAGTAGTCAGACGAAAATCAATAGGCAGGTGTCTATGGCCAAACACAAAAAAGTCAAACTTTTTTTGCTGCAATACTTCTTTGCAGTAAGTGATCAGCCATTCATTGTCTTCGCCTAAAAACGTTTCTTCTGTTGAACCTGTTTGTGCCCTGCTTCTTCGGCTCAGGTAATTGGCCAAGCCCACACCAACTACCGGCGGCAAAATACCAAACAACCACTGGCAGGCAGGATTACGGAATATTTTCTTCAGCATTTTATAGCCATGATCGCCGGGGCCTAACCCATCACCATGACCTATTAAAAACTGCTTGCCGTTGTATTCAAATTCCTTCGGCTCGTAGTACACAGGAATGTTCAGTTCTGTCTGCAAATAATCCTTCATCCACATATCATGATTGCCTACAAAAAAGTGAATCGTAATACCCGCATCTGTCAGTTCGGCCAGCTTGCCCAGCAAACGAACAAACCCTTTGGGAACTACTGTGCGATATTCGTACCAGAAATCGAACATATCGCCCACAATGAAAATAACAGCTGCATCAATCTTTACTTCGTCAAGAAACTGGACGATCTTTTTTTCACGAACAAGACTCTGTTCATAGTTGGGTGCCCCCAAATGAAAATCGGAAAGAAAATATATTTTTTTACCGGGAGGGATCTGCATCAAACAAATATAAAGAAGCTGTTTTACAACAACACTATTTCAGCTTTTGACGCTGGTATTCCAGCACATCGCCGCTTTCAATCACCGGTTTATCTGTTACATCCAGTTTATACCAGTAGATCCATGCTGCAAACTCACCTTTATCAGTAAAAACAGTTGCTTTAGCACGTTCGTATAACTGCTCCTCGCCTTCCTCTGGGTGTACCCCTTCATAATCATCAAGCTGGGTAATGGCCCAGTTAAATTCTTCTGTTGAATTGGCCTGGTATAATTCACCAATGATAAATGCTTCATCGTTTGAAGGCAGGGCTGCAGGAAATTCGCCCAGGTCGTATAATTTGCCTTTCACTTTTCCATCGGCCAGCTTGGTAAAATAAGGTGCAATGTATTGGAAAGCCGACCCTTGAAAACCACTACGCAGACTCCCATAAACAAACAATAATTGATTAGCATCATTCATGGCTTAAAGATACATGGAAGAAGGCTCAAGAAACAAGATTAAAGTCACAAGAAAAACAAATTCCAATCCCGATAGCTACCGGGACCAATTCCATTTAGCCTTCAATCAAAAACACAAACACTTCTTTGGGGCCATGCACACCTACAACCAATGTTTTTTCAATATCGGCTGTACGGCTGGGGCCTGTTGCAAAACTGATAAACGATGGAAGTTGTCCCTGGTATTTTTCACGCAGTGCCTGTAATGCATCTTTCAGATCATACACCATCTGGCTGGTGTAAGCAATGCACACATGTATAGGTGCATACACACTGGTAGTGCGTCCGCTTTCGTTGCCCGTACTTAACACCATTGTACCTGTACGGCTTACCAATAATTCGCAGGTGGTGAAGCTGACATCGCTATCAGCAAGGTTATCGTGAAAGTTAATGGGTATGCCGAGTTGTTTGAATATATCCCTGAGTTTTTGTTCACGGCAAACAACTTTATCCCATTTGCGTGCAGCAGCTAATTGCAGCAGCTGTTCGGTCATGTCCTTTTCATCGGCACAAAACACAAACTTACCCTGCAGCTTGGTAAACTCCTGTGCAAACTGTACAGCCATGTCATCAACCGGTGGTTGAAACACACTGTTGTTGCCTTCGCTTTGCGGAAAAGGAACAGGCACCGGATGACTCAGTGCCTGTCTTATTTTTTTCAGAATATTTTCCTTTGAAGGAGAAACACCCATACTACTTATGAATTTGAATCGGGTTGACTTGAAATTTCATCTGCTGAATGCGCATTGTGCGGAATTTCTGCACCGTTTTCATCCAGCAATTTTTTATGTTCAAACGGGCGTTTACCAATCAGTGCTTCCACATCGCTCTGAAACAATACTTCTTTTTCAAGTAGCTCCTTCGCCAGTTTTTCTACATCAGCTTTCTTTTCAGTGAGCAATGCCTTTGTGCGTTCGTATGCCTCTTCAATTAATTTGCGTACTTCATCATCAATCATTTCTGCTGTACGTTCGCTGTAAGGTTTGGTAAACGTTTGCTCCTGGTTAGGATCGTAGTAACTGATGTTGCCCAGCTTATCATTCATACCATAAACAGTAATCATGGAGTAAGCAATTTTAGTGATCTGCTGCAGATCGTTACTTGCACCGGTAGAAATTTTACCGAAGAAAATATCTTCACTTGCACGGCCGCCAAGTGTCATACAAATCTGATCATTCAGTTGCTCAATGTTGTAGAGATATTGTTCTTTTGGTGTGTATTGCGCATAACCCAATGCCGCTGTACCACGTGGCACAATGGTTACTTTCAGTAACGGATAAGCATGCTCTAAATACCAACCGCAAATTGCATGACCTGCTTCGTGGTAAGCAATGATCTCTTTTTCTTCCGGGCTGATGAGTTTGTTTTTCTTTTCCAAACCACCGATTACACGATCAATGGCATCCTGGAAATCGCTCATATCAACAGCAGCCTTTCCTTTACGTGCAGCGATCAATGCTGCTTCGTTACATACGTTGGCAATATCTGCACCTGCAAAACCAGGTGTTTGTTCGGCCAGTTTATGAATATCGAGTGTTTCAGAAATTTTAATTGGTTTCAGATGCACTTTAAAGATCTGCTCACGGCCCTTTACATCCGGACGGTCAATAGAGATCTGGCGATCGAAACGACCCGGACGTAACAACGCTGAATCCAATACATCAGGACGGTTGGTTGCAGCCAGGATGATGATGCCCGTATCGCCACCGAAACCATCCATTTCCACCAGCAACTGGTTCAAAGTATTTTCACGTTCATCGTTACTTACAATGGCATTGCGGCCACGTGCACGACCAATGGCATCAATCTCATCAATGAAAATGATACAGGGCGCTTTTTCTCTTGCCTGTTTGAACAGGTCACGCACACGGCTTGCACCCACACCCACAAACAACTCCACAAAATCGGAACCGCTGATGCTGAAGAAAGGCACTTGCGCTTCGCCGGCCATTGCTTTTGCCAGCAAGGTTTTACCCGTACCGGGAGGGCCTACCAGCAATGCACCTTTTGGAATTTTACCACCAAGTGCAGTGTATTTTTTCGGATTCTTGAGGAAGTCAACAATTTCCATCACTTCCACTTTTGCTTCGTCCAAACCTGCCACATCCTGGAAGGTTACGTTCACTTTTGTTCCTTTTTCAAACAACTGTGCACGTGATTTCCCAATGTTGAAAATGCCACCGCCGCCGGGGCCTGCACCTCCACCACTGTTCATCTTTCGCATTAATAATATCCAAAGCCCGATCAATACCAGGATGGGAAGTAATAAACTGATGAGCGGACTCAGCCAGTTTTCATCTGTACTGTAATTAGCTATCGGCTTTCCGGTAACAGCCGTATTTGCGGCAATGATCTGCTGTATACGTTTATCAAACTCCTTATGATCGCCAACAGGAAATTCAAAATTCAATCCCTTTGTTTTATCGATCTTGAGTTTTGGCTCCTTATCGGCTACAATTTTAGTAATAGCCGCATCATTTGCTGCTGCCGGTTTCAATGTTACACGTACAATATCCTTGTTCCGCACAATGGTGTATTTATCAACATACCCTTTCATAAGCATGCTGTCTTCAAACACCACTTGTGAAGTGGGGATCGCATCGGGTGTAATTCCACGAAACAGGTTAAAGCCGATCAATACGGCAGCTATTAACGCATAGAGCCAGTAAATATTAAAACGGAAAGGTTTGCGGCCGTCTTTCTTATCGCCGCTGCTGTCTGGATTATTTCCTTGATTCAAACTCATCTTTTTGTTTTTTTCCCTTCGATGGGCAATTTCAGATAGTATTACAAATAAGTGGCTAAAATTATCGGGCAGGTTTTGTTAAAGTTTTCCTGCAAAACAGATTACTCATGATCGGCCGAACCGGCATCGCTCCACATTTCTTCCAACCGGTAAAACTTTCTTGTCTCCGGATGAAACACATGCACCACAATGTTCACATAATCAACCAGCACCCATTGCAATGCACTCATCCCCTCCTGGCGATAAGGCGCTTCTCCACATTCTTCCTGCACCAGGTGATGGATATGATCTGCAATTGCTTTTACCTGTGTTGTACTGGAAGCTTCGCAGATGACAAAAAAGTCTGAAACCGCCTCCGGAATCTTCCGCAAGTCAAGACTTACAATGTGTTCACCCTTTTTTTCCTGGATAGCCCGAAGAATAGTCTTAAATAATTTGCTGTTTCGGTTTATGCGTACAGAGTTGCCCTTCTTTTCTTTTCCCCGGTTATTTAAGAGAGATAATGTACTCAATCGCTTGGTGGTTTAATGAATTAATCTGTTTTTTGCTACGGACGTTCGGCCGCAATGCTTTACTTTATAATTTGTCCAAAATTAGTCAATCTTAACTAACCATGCCTCTTAAAAAATCAGACCTCCCCTGGATTGAACTGGACGAAGTGGACAGCACCAACAACTATGCCATGGGGTTGATCCATGCAGGAGTGGCACAGCATGGGTTAACCATACGCACCGCCCACCAAACCAAGGGAAAGGGACAAAGAGGGAAAGTGTGGGAAACCGAACCCGGTGCCAACCTGAGTTTTTCCATTATAGTAAAGCCCAAACTACACCTTACACAAAATTTTCAGTTGCTGGCAGCTACCGCCCTTGCAGTAAGGGGTGAGCTTGAAAAACTAATGGGCGATGAAACAACCATCAAATGGCCAAACGATTTGTATTGGCGTGACAGAAAGACAGGAGGCATTCTTATTGAAAATATTGTGAGGGGCACGCAATGGCAATGGGCTGTTATTGGCATTGGAATTAATGTTAACCAAACAAAGTTTGGCGAGCTAAAAAACCCTGTATCCATTAAACAAATCACCGGAAAGGACACCGATGTGCTGCAATTGGCTCATGCAATTCATACAGCTGTTCTTCAGAAATATAATGAACTGCAGCAGGATTTTCATCCGCTGTTTGAATTATACAACCAACACCTGTACAAATTAAACAAACCTGCAAGGCTTAAAAAAGGTAACAGAACCACCAGCACAATTATTAAAGGGGTAAACCAAAGCGGCCAGCTGGTTACCGGAAACAATGTGGAAGAATGTTTCGATTTTGGTGAAGTGGAATGGCTACTTTGATATTTATCTTTTTTTTTAACTAGTTACTTCCATACGAACCCTAACGGGTGTTACCTTTGCGGCTTCTGATAATTATCGGACTAAAAATTAAATCAATATGAAAATTGCTGTAGCTAAGGGCGATGGTATTGGACCGGAAATAATGGATGCCGTTTTATCAATCTTCAACGCCAACAACGTTCCTCTTGCGTATGAAATTGTGGAAATGGGGAAATGGGTGTTTGATAAAGGTTTTAATAATGGTATGACTCCGGAAGCAAAACAAACCATTGAAAGTCTTGGTTTGCTGTTTAAAGGCCCCATGGAAACACCAAAAGGCAAAGGCGTAAAAAGTATTAACGTTACTGCACGCAAAACCTGGAACACTTACGCTAATAAACGTGACTTCCAAACCTTACATGGTGTAGATACGGTGTTCAGCAAAGCCGGTATTCCTATTGACATTACTGTGGTTCGTGAAAATATTGAAGATACCTATGGTGGTATTGAACACATGCTTACACATGATGTGGCCTTGAGCCGCAGGTTCATTACACGCCCCGGAAGTATGCAGGTGATCCGCTATGCATTTGAAATGGCGAAGCAGAAAAATGCACGACGCATTACATGCGGTCATAAAGCAAACATCATGAAGATCACCGATGGTTTGTTCCTTGAATGCTTTTATGAGGTAGCGAAAGAATATCCTGAACTGAAAGCCGATGATATTATTGTGGATGACCTGTGTATGAAATTAGTAACACGTCCTGACCTGTTTGATGTGGTAGTGCTTACCAATCTGCAGGGTGATATTGTGAGTGATCTTTGTGCTGGTCTTGTGGGTGGTTTAGGTTTTGCACCAAGTGCAAATATCGGCGATCATATTTCCATTTTTGAAGCGGTACACGGTACTGCACCGGATATTGCCGGAAAAAATATTGCCAACCCAACAGCCTTATTGCTGAGTGGTTTGGCCATGCTGCGTCATGTGGGTTTAACAGAAAATGCAGCTGTTATTGAAAACGCTTTACTCTATACATTAGAGAATGGTATACACACCGGCGACTTTGGCGATAAAAGCAAACCAAGTGTAAACACTACTGAGTTTGCCAATGCCATCATCAGCAACTTTGGTAAAAAGCCTGCAAATGGCGGAAAAGAAATTGTAGCAAACAAGCCGGGAACTCCCACCCCATTGAAGCTGCAATCAAATTCGATGATGGTAT
>NZ_CAMLGT010000011.1 GCF_946479605.1 uncultured Lacibacter sp. | reverse complement strand
GATCGGGTTGTTTGCAGTGATAACAATCATCGGGCTGTTCATTCCATCTTCTGTAAAAATTTCAAGAGGAGTGATCATTAATGCCGACAGCAGCCTTGTTTATAACAATCTGAAAGACGTAAAGAACTGGAGCGCATGGATGCCATGGGTAACAACTGACAGTGGTGCAGTGGTGCAGCTTTCACAGGTAACCGATCAGCCAGGATCGTTCTTCAGGTGGAAAGGTGTGAAAATAAACAGCTCTGGTACAATCACAGTACAGGCGCAAGAACAGGACCAGCTGAAACTGCTTTATGAGTTACAGGATATGAACAAAGCCGAAGGTGGTTTTCGCATCCGCAAAACAGGAACAGGTAATAACGTAACAGAAGTGCTTTGGTTTATGGAGTACAAACTGAAATGGTATCCATGGGAGCGTTTCTACGGCATCTTTGCCGATCATATTATTGGTACTGCTTTTGAAAAAGGTTTGGAACAGTTAAAAGTACATATTGAACAGGCAGATGTTAATAACACATCAGCCATGATCACCACGGAAAACTGATCTTACCCATCGTTACAGAAGGAATACCTTTTAATTCTGTACTGAACTGCACATTACCACCTGCAATACATTCATTGGCAAGGATGGCAAACAGCACAGCTTCCTTTGCATCGGGATTAACACCTAACTCGCTTGTTAAATGAACCGGTATGCCGGGCAAGAGTTGTTTTATCTGATC
Organism: uncultured Lacibacter sp.; assembly: GCF_946479605.1. Next base: position 31,084 of record NZ_CAMLGT010000011.1, on the reverse strand, counting down.
CATGAGTAACGGGTTGTGCATACCGCCACCACTTGCATACAAATGAAATTGTTGATCTGCCGGCATTGTTTTCTGAATGGCCTCTGCAATGGTTTGTGCTGAAAAGGCATTTAATGTCGCCATAGTATCGTACACATTTATACCTGTTGTGCCCGATGCTTCTTTTGCCTGTTGCAAATACGAAAGATTAAAAAGTTCAGGCCCGGTTGTTTTAGGAAACGGTTGCTGAAAGAAACTGTTATCTTTTAACGCCAGTAATAACGCTTCATTGATCGTGCCTTGTTTGGCTACAGCTGCATCTTCATCAAAATATTTTCCGGGAAACTCCTGCTGCATCAATGCATCCATTAATGTATTACCTGTGCCGGTATCGGTACTGAAAATTTTATTGGCATCCATGGAGCCGGGCAGGAAAGTAAAATTGGCAATGCCTCCCATGTTCAGCATAATTCGATCTTCACCTTTCTTCGAAAAAATAAAATAATCACCATACACTGCTAACGGTGCACCCTCACCGCCGGCAGCAATATGTTTCTGACGGAAATCGCTGATGGTGATGATGCCCGTTTCAACTGCCATATGATCGCCATCACCAATTTGCAACGTGGCATTACTGAACTTCTCTTGTTTGTGCAATGCTTTTGGCGCATGATAGATGGTTTGCCCATGGCTTGCAATTAAATCAACATCTTCTTTCTTTATTCCATGCTTCAGCATGAATGCATTGATCATCGCCGCCTGTTGCTGTGCCACCCAGGGATTGAGCAGACAAAGTTTTTCCAGATCAACTTCTTTTTTGGAGAACACTGATTTTATCTCCTCTTTAAAGTCAGGAGTATAATTAATGGTTTCAAAAGCATTTAATGTGATAGCAGTGTCATGTCCCTCGCCTGAAATTGAGCAATAAGCAATATCTAACCCATCAACAGATGTGCCACTCATTAACCCGATGATGTGGTGTTCCTTTTTTTGTGCAATGGCCAACAATTGCTGCATATTTCTGTTCATAAACTAAATATAAGAAATGCCTGAATTTGCGACTGCTTTCATTTTTTATGCTGTTTTATGCCGTTCATACAGAAAGAGCTTGCATTTTTTTGCAGGTTTTTGTAATTTAATGTACATTCAGGTTGATTTTTTAACGATCAATCGCCAAAACCAGCATGCTTAAACAGGAACGCCAAGCTTTTATCGTCCACCAGGTCAATCTGCATAACCGGGTATTATCTTCTGATCTCAGTTCACAGATCAATGTATCGGAAGATACCATCCGGCGTGATCTGCAGGAACTTGCCGATAAGGGAAAGATCATTAAAGTACATGGAGGTGCTTTATCCAAATCGTTCAGCAGTTCCATTAATTCCTCAAATGTTTATTCAATAGATGCGAAGAAGACCATTGCTCAAAAAGCAGCATCGCTGGTAAAGGAAGGGATGTTTGTGATGAGCACAGGCGGCACCACCATTATTGAAATGGCAAAAGCATTGCCGGAAAATCTTCACGCAACTTTTATTACAGGCAGTTTGCCTGCTGCACTTGAGTATGTGCATCACCCTTCTATAGAAGTAATTTTCATTGGGGATAAACTTTCAAAAAGCTCCCAGATTACTATTGGCGCTGATGCCATTTTAAAGATCAGGCAATTTAAAGTTGACCTGTGTTTTATGGGCATCAATGCGCTTGATCTTGAACATGGTTTAACAGATAATGATTACGATGTTGTGCAGGTAAAGAAAGCCATGATCGAATCAGCTAACCAACTGATTGCTTTGTCAATTTCAGAAAAGATCAACACCACACAAAACATACAGGTCTGTAAGGCGCAGGAACTGGATCTGCTGATTACAGAATTATCTCCCGATCAAAAAATCTTCGACCCATATAAAAACGCTGGCATAAATATCATTTAGTGCCCGATTGATTGTTGAACCTTAAAAATCTGCAACATGCAACGAAGTGAAAAAGAACAACACAGCAAATGGGTGCAATTACCTTTTTTGCTGGTTCTGATGCTGCTCTCCTTTACGGCAGGCGCACAGGTAACAATTTCCGGTAAGGTAACAGGATCTGGTAATGCGGCAGCCGCTAATGTGTCGGTTGTGGTGCGTAATACCAACTCCGGTACTTCTACCGATAGCGAAGGTGCTTATAGTATAAGCGCCAATCTGAAACCCGGTAAATATGTTCTTGAATTTTCCGGGGTTGGGTTTAAAACAAAATCAGCTGATGTTACTGTTACTGCGGGTACCAGTAATTACACAGCTGATGTTACATTAACTGAAGATGTGTTAGGGCTTGACGAAGTAGTGATTACAGGTACCAGCCAGGGTACCACCCGTCGTCAATTAGGCAGCTATATCAGCACTGTTAAAGCGGAGCAACTGAACAAAGGCGCCACTGGCAATGTACTTGCATCATTACAAGGAAAAACGCCCGGGGCACAAATTATTCAAAACAGTGGTGATCCTGGTGGAAGTATGAGTGTGCGTTTAAGGGGTATAAGTACTATTAATTCTTCAAGTGAGCCTTTGTACATTATAGATGGTGTAATTGTTACAAACAGTTCACGCCGTGTAACAAATACACAAAGCGCTTATGATGGATTAATTTCTCCTGCGCCCAATCGTCTTGTTGATATTAATCCTGCTGATATTGATCACGTGGAAGTTTTGAATGGTGCAGCAGCAGCAGCTATTTATGGCTCACGTGCCAATGCAGGTGTAGTGCAGATATTTACAAAGCGTGGCAGTACAGGTGCTCCTGTTGTAACATTCAGCACCAGCTTAACAATTAACCAGCTTCGTAAGCAGGTTGGTATTAATGAAGCGCCTACAAAATTTGGCGGCCCCACAGATGGCGTGGGGGCGCAAACACAGGATATACTTACTCCGGCCCTTACAAATACAACTAACGTTACACGTTATAATTACTGGGATTATATTTTCACAACCGGTATTGGTACAGATAATAACGTTTCTGTGCGTGGAGGTAAAGACAAAACAAAATATTTTGTTTCTGCTTCTTATTTAGATAATAAGGGGATTATTAAAAACACCGATTTTAAGCGTTACAGTTTTCGTGTAAACCTTGATCAGGAGTTAAACAAATGGCTTTCATTTTCTGCCGGGTTGAACTATATCAACAGTAAAGCCAATGAAAAGCCCGATGGTAATTCATTCTTCTCTCCAATTAACAGTGTTACCATCATCGGTAATTTCCATAACATCTTTGCAAGAGATGCCAATGGTAACCTGCAGGCTGTGGGCGAAAGAGGACGTATTAATCCGGTAAGTATTATCGAAGATATTGTACAGAAACAGGAAACAAACCGTATCATTTCTTCGTTTGGTTTGAAGCTTAAACCACTAAAAGATCTTACGATTGATTATACAATGGGTATTGATAATGTTTCTCAGTTTGGAAACACTTATATCCCTCCTTATACTTATAATGCAAGCCCTGATTTCTGGGGAGGTGGTTTAACACTCGATCCTACATTAAATGGTTATGCAAGTGTTGGTAATAACCAGCAGTTCCTGATTAACCATGAAATTAATGCAACGTTAACCAAGAATATTGCAAAAGAATTGGTTTCAACTACACAAATTGGTTATTCGCTGCAGTATGAAAAAGGAACCTTTTCCGTATTACAGGGACGTGGTATGGCTCCTTTTGTGCAAACTGTAACAGGTGCAAGCACAGTATTGCCTGGTCTTGATCAACGAAGTGAAATATCTATTTCGGGAGGATATGTACAGCAGAATTTTAAATTTAAAAACAGGTATTTCCTTACTGCTGCCGGACGTATCGACGGGTCTTCTGTATTTGGAGAAGATCAACGCAACCAGCTTTATCTGAAAGTGAGCGGTAGTTATATTTTAAGCGATGAAAAATTCTGGACCAATGCGGGTCTTGATAAGTGGTGGGATTTTGTAAAGATCCGTGCTGCTTATGGCGAAAGTGGAAACCTTACAGGTATTGGCGCCTACTCACGCTTTAATGTATACAATGCTTCACCACTTGTTGGCCGTACCTCTTTACTTTCTCCCGGCGAACTTTCCAATGAAAATGTAAAGCCTGAGGTGCAGAAGGAAATTGAAATAGGAACAGATATGTCGTTCTTTAAAAATCGCCTGAACCTTACATTTAACTGGTATAACAAGCGGGTGCAGGATTTATTGATCAGCCGGTTTATTGCTCCAAGCAGCGGTTACACAAGTTTACTTGATAACATTGGTGAAGTAAGTAACAAAGGTGTTGAAGTAATGCTGGGCCTGGTGCCTGTGCAAACAAAAGATTTCACATGGGAAGCAGATGTGATCTTTAACAGAAACAAGAATAGGGTTGAAAAAATACCTCAGGGTTTAATTCAGTATAATCTTCCTGCCGGCGCTATTTCATTACTGCCAGGTTATTCAGTAGGCGTGTTTTATGGGTTCTTCTTTGCAACAGATGCAAACGGTAACCAGATCAAAAACAGTTCAGGATTTCCTTTGCAGGAACGTGGTACACAAACCACGCCATCAACGTACACTACTCAGCGTGATGTAAACGGATTGCCAAGCGGCACACCGCTTCGCAGAGTAATCGGAGATCCTAATCCCGATTGGACAGGAACACTCGTAAATACATTCACGTATAAAAAATTATCACTTCGTGTTCAGGTTGATGCGGTGCAGGGAGTAGATGTATTCAATGCTGATTTCCGTACAAGACAGGGTGTGGGCAATGGTAAAGAGTTTGCAGAAAAAGAACATAAAGGCGAATTGCCGAGAGGTTACGTCAGTAGCATTTATGCAATTGAAGAATGGCGTATTGATAACGGAAGTTTTGTAAAGCTCCGTGAAATTTCATTATCCTACAGCGCAGGAAAGATCAGCAACTTTATCAGTGATCTCACCGTGCGTTTGTCGGGTCGTAACCTCATCAGCTGGGATAATTACAAAGGATTTGATCCTGAAACAAATGCCGGTGGTGGCAGCACCCTTGCACGTGGTGTTGACTTTGGGAATGTGCCTATACCACGCACATTTGCCGTATCACTCATTGCTAAATTTTAGATCAAAACTTAAAAAGAAAGATTATGAAACGATATACATATCCCTCTCTTTTAACGGTGTTGGCAGTAATGTTGTTTGCATCGTGTAAAAAAGATTTCAGCAATCCCAATTCAACGTTGGTGAAAGATGCATTGAGCAATTCTGTGGGTTTAACAGGCGTAACAATAGGCGTGCAAAAGCAGTACAGTGTGGGCAGGCAATCGCCATTATACAACCTTGTTACAGCAAATGGTTTTTCTACGTTTGAACTGCGTCTGCAAAATGCAGGTAATGTAGATGAAGCAAATTTGTCTACAGGAGGTATAAATGTTGACGGTAATAATAATGTGCTGGGTAATCTTTGGGCACAAAGCCTGAAAGTGATCTTTGATGCAAATAATGTGATCAATAATGCACAAAGTCTCGGCGATAAAGGATATGCTTCAGGACTGATTGGCCATGCTACAATTTTTAAAGCAATGGCATTGGGAAACCTCTCAATGTATTGGGAGCAGATACCTGATACAATCAGTACCAATGTTACATTCATTCCCAAAGCGCAGGGTTTTGCAAGAGCAATTGCAGCTATTGAAAAAGCACAGGCAGCGATTGCTGCAAATCCTATCAGCAGTCAGTTTCTTGCTAATCTTCCTGCCGGAATTGAAATACCACAAACATTACAGGCATTAAAAGCCAGGTATCTTCTGTTCAGCGGAAACTATGCGGCAGCGCTAACAGCAGCAAATGCAGTAAACCTTACAGTAAAGAGTACAATGAACTTTGATGCTGTTAGCCCCAATCCGATATTTAATGTTGCTACAGCTACGAACAATGTGTTCCAGGTGCTTGACTCAACTTTTGGGCTTACGCCTGCACTGGCACCTGATTTAACTGATAAACGTATTCCTTTTTATATGTCGGTGAATGCTACGGTTGCTCCAAGATGGCGTATTGCAGGGTTTGGAACAACACTTTCAACACCATGGCCTGTTTTTATACCAGGAGAAATAATGTTGATTAAAGCAGAAGCATACGCAAGGCAGGCAACTCCTGACCTGGTAAATGCTATTGTTGAATTGAATCGTGTAAGAACAAAAACAGCAGGGTCCGATCCTTATGGTATTGGAGGGGAATTATCTCCGTATGCCGGAGCGGTAACGCAAGCTGCAATATTAACTGAGATCTATCGCCAGCGCTGTATTGAATTGTATATGCACGGATTTAAGATGGAAGATATCCGCCGCTTTGGCCGGCCGGCTTCAGAACGCAAACGCAATTATTTTCCTTATCCTTTCCGGGAAAGGGATAATAATCCGAATACACCAGCCGATCCGGCAGGTTAATAAGTTTTTTATCAGTAGTTATGTTTTAAGTGTACAGCCCCGTTGTCTAACGGGGCTTTTTTTATATCAAAAAATTTTTAACAGGAGAGCAACGAATCGGGAAATAGCTTTGTCAACTCATTACAAAACCTGAATGATCGATCAGCGGCAACTAATAAAAGACTGTTTGCGTGGCAATGCCATGGCACAAAAGCAATTGTATGATGCATTTGCTGAAACCATGCTTGGTATTTGTTACCGTTACACCAAATCAATGGCTGATGCGGAAGATGTTTTGCAGGAAGGGTTTGTGAAAGTTTTTCGTAACCTGCATACTTACAGAAGCGAAGGCGAATTAGGCGGCTGGATACGAACGATCATGGTAAATACTGCTCTCAACTACCTGAAGAAGAAAAAGGAATACCAATACGATATGTCGTTCCTGAGTGAGCCGTTGCATCCTGTGAGTAATGATAACCCTGAAATATTATTACGCACCAAGCAACTGGCTGAACTGATACGACAGTTGCCTACGGGTTATCAAACCATCTTTAACCTGCATGCCGTTGAAGGATTTACCCATGTTGAAATTGGGAAGCTGCTCGGCATAAGTGAAGGCACCAGCCGCAGCCAATACATGCGGGCAAGAAACCTGTTGATCACCTGGATAGAGAAGTTTAATTCCGAACCCCAAAAGAAAGTGTATGGCGGATAAGCAATTTGAACATAAGGTAAGTGAGCAGCTGTCCGATTTCAGACTGAAACCTTCGGCAGAAGTGTGGCAGCAAGTGAATACCCAATTGCAGGAAGACAGGCGCAGGAGAAGATGGTTCTTTATTTTGCCTGCTGCCGCTTTGCTGGTAGGGGCATTGCTGTATGCTGTGTGGCCCGATGGTACAGTAACAGAAAAAGAACATGTCACAACAGTTGCAAAGAATACTGCTGATGAAAATAATAAACCATTACCACCATTAACCGATAAAACATCATCAAGCACAGAAGCTAATAATTCTGTTGAAAAACAACCTGTAGAAAAAACAATCCCTTCATCATCAAACAAAATTTCGCCAGCACCTGTTGTTGCACATCCGCAAACAGCTGAGCAACAGGTGCAGCGTAATAATAAAACTGTAACTACGGGTAAAAAGGAAACGAAGGTTGCTGTTGTTACAAAACAATCAAACGAAGAAACAGCAACAGTACAAGTTGAGCCGCCGGTTTTAACTGAAACAAATACTGAAAAAAACACTGCTGCTGATCAGAAAAAAGATACAGTGAATGTAGTTGTTGATGAACCATCAACTGCAACAACAGATACTGCAAAAGCAAACGAAACCGGTACTCCGGTTGATAGTGTTGTTACTGCAACCCAACCAGTAATTTCAGTAAAGAAAAAATGGCAGGTAGGTTTGCATGCAAATATTGGCGTGTCGGATATCCGTAAAAAATTATTCCCCGGCTCCGGATTTAAATCGGCAGCGGACATGATGTACTCACCCATATTTAATAACGGTGGCGGACAGGGTGGGGCAACACGTATTGTGCGTTATGATTATGCCATTGATCCTTCTGTACAATTTGGTGTTGGTATGGTAGCCCGTAAGCCATTTAAGAAGAAACATGCATTTGTTACAGGATTGCAATACCAGTATAACAGTTATAAAGTAACACAGCGTGAACAGATAGACAGCTTTATCCAGTTAACAAATTTGTTCAACAGAGTTTCAACCAAAGAAAGATCGGCCATGTTCACCATGCATGCATTGAATGTGCCGTTGGAAATTGAGTTGACAATTGCTGCGATCAAAAAGAACAAACTGATGTTCAATGCAGGAATTCATAACTGGTTTACGATCGCATCTGCCGAAACCGATACATTATCTTCTTTCCCTTATTCTTCTGCACGAAATGCGCAAACAGGAGGGTTGCCTGCAATGTCGTCCTCCATGATTAAACCATACAGCTACCAACCACAGTTAAGTATTGCTCCGGCGTTTGAATGGAGTGGAAAAAGAACCAGCTCACAAATAGGTATTTACCTCAACTATGCATTGCGGCCTGCTTATCATGCCAATGAAAAAGATTACTGGTGGCAAACCGGTATTCGTTACCGCCTGTTTTTTAATCGCTGAAAATAAAGCAGACAGAAACGCAACGGTTTTGAAACAGGCAGTGTCAGATAAAAAAACAAACTGCAATGAAACGTTTCCAAAACCTGCTGCTGTTATTTGTAACGTTTTCTTTTTTACAAAGTTGTTTAAAAGATAAGTGTACACAAACCTACACCTTGTACCGGCCTGTTTATAAAACCAAACAACAAGTGTGGAGCGAAATAAAAAGCAAACCTGCAAAAGTTATCAGTAATCCCGGTAAGATCACGTTGTTTGGCAATACGATCTTTCTCAATGAAATTGATAAAGGGATCCATGTCATTGATAATACAAATCCATCGCAGCCAAAGAACATTGGCTTTATTGAAATTCCCGGTAATGTTGATCTTGCTGTAAAAGGAAATCGTTTGTATGCTGATTTGTTCAATGATCTTGTTACACTGGATATCAGTAATCCGCAGCGGGTGCAGGTGGTAAACATCAAACAAAAAGTGTTTCCGCACAGGGCTTTCAACGGAGGTTTTTCAGCAGATACAAATCTTGTTATTGTTGACTGGCTGAAAAAAGATACGGTTGTTTCTGTTAGTTGCAATGCGGGCAATCAACAACTGTTTTTATTCGAACGTTCATTTTTATCTGTTGCCAGTTTTTCTTCCAATTCATCAGCTGTTACGTTAGGTGTAAATGGCTCAATGGCACGCTTTGCATTAAAAGGCGATTATATGTACACGGTTTCAAACAGTGATCTGAAAGTGTTTGGTCTTCAGAATCCTGACCAACCACAGCAGTTAAGTACAGTGCAAATAGGATGGGGTATTGAAACCATTTATCCGTTCAAAGAACATTTGTTCATTGGTTCAAACACCGGCATGTTTATTTACAATACAGTAAACCCGGCACAACCTGCAAGAACAGGCTCGTTCAGTCATGCCTTTGCCTGCGATCCTGTTATTGCTGATGATACACATGCGTATGTAACATTAAGAAGTGGCACAACATGTCGTGGTACTGTAGTGAATCAACTCGATGTGGTTGACATAAGCAATCTGCAATCACCTCAGCTGTTAAAAACCTATTCGCTTACAAATCCGCATGGGCTTGCAAAAGATGGCAACCTGTTGTTTATATGTGATGGGAAAGATGGATTACGTATTTACAATGCTGCCAATCCTGCCGCTTTAAGTCTTGTAAAACAATTCAACGGATTTGAAGCCTACGATGTTATTGCATGGAATGGTAATGCACTTGTTGTAACAAAAAATGCCTTGCTGCAGTTTGATTACAGCAATACCTCAAACATTCGTCAACGAAGCAGCATTGCTATTCAAAAATAACCGCATGAAGAACATTCTTTTTTTATTCTGTTGTTTTATGATGACCGGGTTGCATGCCCAGCAAAAACCTGTGTTCAAAACAATTTTACAAGGTGGATTGCTTGCAGGCAGTTCGGCTGAAGCTGTCACGTTACAGGTAGTGAATGGTTTTGAGTTTAAACGGTTGTATGCCGGTGCAGGAATTGGTTTAGATTATTACATGCAGCGTGGTGTGCCGTTGTTTGCTGATCTGCGTTATCGTTTCGCCGGTGAAAAGAAATCGTTTTTTATGTATGCTGATGCAGGCGCACACTTGCCATGGATCAAAAACAAAGAGGAGCGCAATATTATTTCGCAGCAAACAGGTTTGTACACCGATGCTGGTATTGGCGTTAACTTGTTTACCAAACGAAACAATGCCTTTGTGTTTAGTGTTGGGTATAGTTACAAACATGTGGCAGAAAAGCAGCAAGGTTTCAGCTGGCAGCCCTGGCCGCAACCTGCAGGGAGCAATGTGCTGAACTATGATTATCATTTCAACCGTATTGCAATAAAAGCAGGGTTGATGTTCTGATGCTGTGTTACGATTGCTGAATAAATTTCAGGTTACGTTGAATGCCTGAAAACTTTGTACGCTTGAGCGGAGAGTGTTTGAAGATATTTCTGAAAACCTCTTCGCTCATTTCTTCCCACTGTTTTGTTGTAAGATTTAATATTTCAGGAACAGGCGTAAAGGCTTTTTCATTTGTTGGTTTGCTGAAACGGTTCCATGGGCACACATCCTGGCATACATCGCAACCAAACATCCAGTTATTGAATTTTCCTTTCATCTGCTCATCAATCAAAGCATCTTTTAGTTCAATGGTAAAATAAGAAATGCATTGGCTGCCGTTAATGGTCTTGTTGGGCAGTATGGCATCTGTCGGGCAGTTGTCAATACATTTTGTGCAACTGCCGCAATAGTCTTTTGCAAACGGATCGTCGTACACAAGATCAAGATCACAAATGAGAGTAGCCAAAAAAAAGAAAGAGCCACTTTGTTTGCTAATGAGGTTGCCGTTTTTCCCCACCCACCCAAGGCCGCTTCGTTGTGCCCAGCTTCTTTCTAATACCGGAGCACTGTCTACAAACCCACGACCGTTTACTTCACCGATCTGTTGATTGATGCGTTGCAGCAATTCCTTTAGCTTGCTTCGGATCACTTCATGGTAATCGTTGCCATAAGCATACTTCGAAATTTTTGGAGCATCTTCCTGCTGCCTGGCAGCAGGATAATAATTCATCATGAGTGTAATAACACTCTTTGCACCCGGTACTAACAGCGTGGGATCTACACGCAGATCAAAATGATTTTCCATGTACTGCATGTTGCCATGCATGCCCTTGCTTAACCATGTTTCAAGTTTTCGGGCATCATCATCAAGGCGTTGCGCTTTGGCAATACCACAATAGCTGAAACCCAGCGAAGCTGCAGCTTGTTTTATGAATCCTGTATGTGCGGTTGTGTTGATAGAAAATAAAATGAACAGCTGTAAAAATACAACCTGTTAACCGAACAGATAAGACGTAGTTGTGATGATCATTTTTCTTCGATATGCAGCCTGTGAAAGATACGATGCACAGCAGGTGTAAGAATAAGCCCGATATTGGTAATAAACACCACGCCGCTGAACAGGGCATAAAAAGATGAGAACCATTTGCCGGCAGTGGTTTCAATGGTAACAACAGGTCCCATGCCACTCAGGATCATGGATGCATTGTGCAATGAATCGAGCCAGCCAATACCGGCTGTGTAATGATAGCCGAAGATGCCAATGAGCAAACACAAACTCAAAATGCCGAAGGCGATAAACAGGTTGCGGGCAATGCGTTTATAATATATTTTCTTTGATGCCAGCGGTTGCCGTTTATGTTCGTACATGGTTCAGCTTTTTTATCAAAAGTAAAAAAGAAGAAGTACTATTTGCAACTACCACTGATCTGTGCATCAACCAGTGTTTGAAATTGATCGTACAATTCACGCTTCAGTACAGGGCGCTCTTTTTTCGACAGAAGGATGCAGGCATAACCTTTACAGTAATCGATCCACACAAATGGGTTGGTGGGCGATACTGCACTTACAAGTTTGCCCTCTTTTCCTTCTATCCATGTGCCCAGCCCATAGCTGTAACCATTCATGAACGGTGGTGTGAATTTATTGAGAGCGCCACCTGTTTGTATTTTCATCAGCTCCGCAATGGATGCCTCGGTGAGTATCTGCTTGCCATTGAACATGCCTTTGTTTAACAGCATGCTCATAAAATTCATGAATTCAACCGGCGTTGATTTTGCTCCGTCAAACGGACTGATGGCCGAAGTATAATTGCTGAAGGTAGTCATACGCATGTTCAGCGGCCTTAATAATTTCTCCTGTATCAAACGGTCAAATTTCTTTTTGGTAGCTACTTCCAGCACACGACCAACAATGTTTGGTCCTATTTGATTGTATTGAAACCAAACGCCTGGATTGTTGGCAATAGCTCTTTTCTCTGCATAATGGTTGGCTTCATCTTCCAACGTGCTAAAGCCGTTGCGTTGAAACATTTTACCGGCTCCTTGTTTATCTGCTTCAATACCATCGGTATGGCTTAAACAATGACGGATAGTAATGTATCCCTTCATCCATTTCGGAAATATGGGCAGGTATTTTCCAATATTATCATCAAGCGAAATTTTTCCTTCCTGTACCAATATCATGACCAATGCCGCTGTTAACCATTGACTGCTTTCGCCAATAGGCGCCTGCATATTTGGTCTGAAATCGCCCAGCTGTTTCTGGTAGATCACTTTTCCTTCTTTGTAAATCAGCAAGGCCTGATCATCGCCCAACTGCTTTTGATTGTTAAGCATGAACTGGTCTATTTCAGCAAAATTCTGTGCCTGTGCGGATGCAAAAAAAAGAATCACGGAAAGAAGGGTCAACAATGGTTTCATTGGTAAGTTTTAGTAACTAAAGATAAATGGAAACAGCATGCAGCGAAACACAGGCAGGAAGATTAACAATTTTAAGTAACGAAAAAAAGAAACCCCATCGTTGCTGATGAGGTTTCTTAAGCTGTTTTTTTACGATTGCTTTGGTTCTTCGTAATTGAAGGACCAGTACTTGCCATATTTATCAATAAGGGATCCGTAGTAGCCACCCCAGAACATCACTTCAAGTGGTTCGGTAACTTTGCCTCCTTGCTGCAGGTGATGAAAGAAATGCTTGATCTCTTTTTCTGAGCTGCATTGCACACAAAGTTGTGAACCGTTGCCATCGTTGAGCTTTTCCCTGTTCATGTCTGAAGCCATGATGATAATTGATCCGCTGATCAATTGCGAATGCATAACTGCTTCCTGCAATTGCGGCGGCAGTTGGCCAGCCATCGGCGATTCGGCTACTGTTTGTACGGTGAGCTCTCCGCCAAAACAATCTTTGTAAAACTGCATGGCTTCTTTGCAGTTGCCATTAAAGATGAGATAGGGATTTAATATTGTTGGCATATTGTTGTTATTAAACAGTCATTGGTCAGGAAGGTATTTTTGTCGGGTCGGTGTACATCACTTCCCATTGATGCCCGTCTGGATCGGCAAATGAATCATAATACATCCATTCATGATCGGCTGAATCCCTGTAACGGCTGCCACCATTTTCAAGCGCTGCCCGTAAAATGCTGTCTACTTTCTCTCTGCTTTCTACTTCAACTGCAAGCAAAACCTGCGTGCTGCTGCCATCGGCAATAGGCCTGTTGGTGAAAGTGGAAAAGAATTCATGAGTAATGAGCATGGCATACATGCTGCCTTCGTTCAGTATAAGACATGCAGCTTTTTCATCAGTAAACTGAGGGTTGAAACCAAAGCCAAGACTTGTCCAGAAGGCTTTTGTTGCCGCAAGATCTTTTACTGGCAGGTTGATGTAGATTGATTTAATACTTGACATGTTAAATGCTTTAATTGTTTGTTTCTGCTAACGTTTTAATGACTTCCATTGCTTTGGGCCAGGTATTGAGGAAATAATCTTTATAGTCTTCTGAAATATCCATTTCCACATCCAGCTTTGTACCACCGTTTGCCTCGGTAAGTGTATAGTTTTCCTGTGAACCCTGCCATACCTTTACTTTATCACTTGTGGTGTCTTCCACACCATTTAAAAGTTCACCAAGGTGTTGAAAAGACATGTATTCGTTTACTTTTTTAACAGCAATCTTACTCACCATGCCACTTCCTTTGCCATCAGTAAATAAGATCTTACTTCCTTCCTGCCAGTCGCTTTCTGCTGTTGAACCTTCGCTGAAAACAGCAGTCCATGTTTCGTATTTTCCTTTTGTCCAAAGGATGTCCCAAACTTTTTCTTTGGGAGCATTAATGTTTACACTAAAATGAAGACGTTCCATAATAATTGTTTGAAATGGTTAATCAATTAACTGCAGCAACTCGTTCATGATTCGCTGCAATTCTTTTTTATTTTCTTTTACTGCTTTCATATTGGGCAGGTACAACATGCGCCGGTCTTTGTAATCGCCTTCCAGCAAGGGTGATTTTACTTTTACAATTGCCGGATGATGAAATACAAGATGCACATGTTTGGCAGAGCGGTGATTGAATGTTACAAGATCTTCATTGCTGTAATAACTGGGTGCATTCCATTTTATCCGTTCTTTTATAACCTTGTTACTTTCTTTAATGATGTTACGCACCGCATCTATTTCGGCTTTTAACGGATGTTCCAGTTTGTTCATCCAGTCAGTAACCTGTTCAGCATCGGTGAGTTTTGTTTTGCTGCCGGCCATAGTGGTAATTTACAAAAGATTATTTTTCCAGGTTTGCTTTCATGTTGTTGAGGTTGGTCTGCATATCACTTCCAACTAAGCTATTCATGAACAGGTTCATGATATTCATAGGGTAAGTTGATTTGCCTGAAAAAGTAGAGCTCACTTTTGTTTGTCCATTACCAGCATCTTCCACTTTGGTGAGGGCCTGGTTGGTGCCCTCAAAAGGTTCTTTAAACCTTATTTCTGTTTTGATGCGTTCGCCATCTTTTATTTCAATGATCTCCTGCTCGCCAACACCCACATTTTTGTCTTTACTTTCCCAGGCCGATTTTGCACCCACTGTCCCATCGGTGCCGGTGTACTCAATTTTAATGTTGGGGTCTTTCATTACCCACACGCTGTATTGCTCCTGATTTTTGATGAGTTTGGCGTAATCAAAAACTTCCTGTTTGGGTTTGTTGATGATCACTTCTTTTGTAAGTGAAAATTCTTTACTCACAAATGCAGCGAAAAGAAGAACGGCAGCGATAATGATGCCAATAACAAGCAGGATGTGTTTTAAAATTTTCATGATCTGATTGGTTTATGGTTATGGTTGAATTACTCAAGTTTGCTGCAATGAAACCCTTTTTCCTGCACCAGTTGAATGACTGTTTCTGCCTGCACATGGCTTCCTTCTAACCGCAACACCTTGTCGCAATCATGCAGGTCAAGATGAATGCGGCAGCCGGGGAAGAACTGCTGCAGGAAATGAAGAAGACATTCCTTTGCACTGATGTCGGGCACATTGGTTTTAAACACTTCAATCATTGGTAGCTGTTTTATAAAGCTGCAATAATATTTTTTACCTGTTGCAGATGGCGTTGTGTATGATACAATACAAAATGAAAGATCTCGAATTTACTGATGTCGCCAAAAGCAGGGTGGTTGATCAATTCATTCAATTCAGCTTCATACATCTGGTTGTTAATCTGCCGGATACTTTGTTCCAGTTCATTCAGCAACTGGTCAGGGTTATAAATATCTTTTGTTGGCAGAATAAAATCCGGCGATTGAAATTTTTTCTGAAAGTCAAGAAAGATCGCTTTCAGTTCATTTACCCGCTCACCGGCATGCCGGTCAAGCGGCTTGCCTTTCAATGCCAGTGCTTTTGCTATGGAATTGTTTGATAAACGGATATGATCGGCCACTTGTGCCATCGACCACATACCTGTGTCCGGTTTTTGATTGATGCCCTTTTCATCATGGGATCGCAGCAAGGCCAGCAATTCAGAAGTTGTGCGTTCGTAATTACTGATGAGTGTAGCGATTTGTATGGTGCCTGTTGTCATGAGCATGATTCTTGCACAAACCTAATCACAGTTTTTTTTACATGAAGGGTGCAAATGCGGCTTTATATGGGGTTGAATGCGACGGATGCATTGCTTACATTTGATACCCGAAGATTGCTTATCATTAAAACAAAAATTGCATGAATAGCCATTCTTAGCAATACTGCTCAACCGCAGATGGATCGTTCGGTGGCGGACATGGGCAGTACTGTTGGCTTATACATGCATTCCAAAAACAACAGAACACACACATGAAACACATTTCTATCCTGGTGCCGTTAGGGCATTCAAGTCTTCCAAACATTGATGGAACACACCAGATATTATCTGAAGTAAATAATATCCGTGCATCAATGGACCTTGATCCCTTGTTTAAAATTCAGCTGGTGGGTTTGGAAAACAGTGTGGAGCAGCGGAATGGTCTTTATACCATTCAACCCGATGTGTTGATCAGTGATGTAAAGAAGACTGATATCATTATTATACCGGCCATGCATGGCGACCTGCCAAAAGCAATGGAGCGAAATGCAGGTTTTTTGCCCTGGATTGTTGAACAATATCATCACGGTGCTGAAGTGGTAAGTTATTGCATAGGCTCTTTCTTTTTAGCAGCTACAGGTTTGCTCAATGGAAAGAAATGTGCTACGCACTGGATCGCAGCGAATGATTTTCGCAGAATGTTTCCGGAAGTGGAGTTGGTGGATGATCGTATTATGACGGAAGAAGATGGGTTATACAGCAGCGGTGGTGCATATTCATTTTTAAACCTGCTGGCTTATTTAATTGAGAAACATGCAGGGCGTGATGTGGCAGTACGCATAGCCAAAACATTTATGATTGATATTGACCGTGAAAGCCAAAGCCCGTTCATCATCTTCAACGGACAGAAGGCACATGAAGATGAGTCAATTAAAAAAGCACAGGAGTTTATAGAACGTAACTACCAGGACAAAATAACTGTTGATCAGTTAGCCGATATGCTTGCATTAGGACGCCGCAATCTTGAACGGCGTTTCAAAAAAGCAACAGCGAATACTGTGGTGGAATATATACAGCGGGTAAAAGTAGAGGCTGCAAAGAAACAACTGGAAAGCGGGCGCAAGAATGTAAACGAAGTAATGTATGATACGGGTTACTCCGATGAGAAAGCATTCCGTACGGTGTTTCGTAAAATAACAGGCTTGTCGCCATTGGCATACAGGAATAAGTATAATAAAGAAATGGTGGCGGTGTAAAATCGGAATCTTGGTTTGTAATAGAACTGCATGAAAAGAAATGTTGATGAAATAATAGCGTTCGTTATAAAGCAAACTGGTTGTGCAAAGAGCGAGGTGTCGGCTGTTACAGATATATTTAATGAACTTAGTTGTGTTGGAGATGATTTTCATGAATTGATAGAAAAATACGCTCTCCAGTTTAATGTTGACATGTCATCTTACCTTTGGTACTTTCATGCTGATGAGGAAGGGGTAAATTTTGGCGGAGTTATTTTCAAACCTCTTTATGCAAGAGTACAGCGTATCCCGGTTACTCCTGAAATGTTGTTGCAATTTGCAAATGCAGGTGCATGGATGATTGACTATCCTGAGCACAAAATCCCAAAGTACAGAATGGATGTTTATATAACATGGTTATTCGTTGTTTTGATTGGCATTTTGGTTTTTTATGTATCATGCTGAAAAATATGTTATGTGGCAATTGTATTTCATTAAATCAAACAAAATGCATGCTGTTTATTCAAAGCCATTATCATTGAAAGGGCTTATAATGTTTAGCGTTTATAAATTTAATTCACAGTTTCAATCATTTTAAAAGTTAACCGATGTTGTCAACAAAACCTCTCACGATTGATGCCTACATTGCCCAGTTTCCTTCGGCAACACAAGTATTGTTAACGCAAATGCGTACTTGCATCGCAAAAGCTGCTCCCAAAGCTGAGGAAGCGATCAGCTATGGTATGCCCACATTTAAACTCAATGGCAACCTTGTACATTTTGCAGCCAATAAAGCACACATTGGTTTTTATCCTGCACCATCCGGCATAACAAATTTTGAAAAAGAGTTAAAAGGATATGTTACTTCAAAAGGAGCTATTCAGTTTCCATTCGATAAAAAGCTGCCTTTATCACTCATTACACAAATTGTAAAATTCAGAGTACAGGAAAACCTTGCAAAAAAGGAAAAGAAAAAGTAAACACAGTTCGTTCAATTCCATAAGCATCTCCGTCACGATTTTTTGACCGAAACATATTATAATTTTTTGGTATAGAAATTGCGGTTTTAAAGTATCTTTGTTTATGTAACAGGTTGAAGTTTGTTTAGCTGTTATGTTATTTGTTTGCAGTTATGACCAATGAGAAATTAAATACCGCTATACCTAAGCGTTTTATATGGGCTGTTGATGTGCTTGATCTGCAACCTTCGCATCATGTGTTGGAAATTGGATGTGGCGTTGGCTTAATGGCAGAAGTGATTGGCAGTAAACTGGATGATGGCAAGCTGACTGCTATTGATAAATCTTCGTTCATGATCGACAGGGCGAAGCGGAGAAACAGGCGTTTTATTGTGGATAATGTTTCAACATTTCTTACTGCCGATTTTTTAACTGTTGATTTTCCCCGCTCTTCTTTTGACTGCATTGCCGCATTTAATCTTCATTTTTTCCGGAAAGATCCGGGCAAAGTATTGCAGCGTGTAAAGCAGTTTTTAAAAAAAGGAGGGAAGCTGTTTGTTTTTTTTCAGGATCCTTACGAGATCACCATCAGTTCTGCTGATATTATTCATGAAAAATTAGCTGCACATGGATTTGTTGTTGAAGATACTATACTGAAAGAGCTTACACCTACATCAGCTATTTGTGTAATATCAGTTCCTGAGGAATCGTAAGTAACATTAATTGCTGAGTATCTTAAATTCAACCCTTCTGTTCAGTTGCCTTCCTTCGTCAGTATCATTTGTTGCAACAGGAATTGTTTCACCATAACCTTTAAAGGATACACGTTCCGCAGCAATGCCTTTTGATAAAATGTATTGCATAACAGATTGTGCACGGTTGTGGCTCAGCTTGATATTGTATTCATCAGAACCTTTACTATCAGTATGTGCGCCCAGTTCAATGCTGATGGCAGGATTGTCGTTCAGCATTTTTACCACACGGTTCAGTTCAACAAATGAAACAGGACGCAGATCCCATTTATCAAAATCAAAGAACACATTGTTCAGCCGTACGATCTGGCCGATCTCTATGGGTACCAGGTACAGGTCTTTGTGAATTTCTTTATACCCTGCACGAACCAGTGAATCAAGATTCAGGTTTTCTGATTGTGCAAAAAAGTGATCGGCAGTTGCCCTGATGAGATAATTTTTAGCATACGGTAAAACAATCTTAAATGCACCATCGCCTGGGCTTGATAAACCATTGCCTGCAAGTACACCATCAGGTAGTGTTTCGTAAAGCAGGTTTGCACTGAGTGGTTGTTTTGTTTTTGCATTGTACACATTGCCACTTACCAGCACCACAGGATCGGGGCGCTCTATTTCCAGCAACTGAACACGCACAATATCGCTTTTGCCTAATGATTGAAAGCTGCTGGTGAGATAAGCATATTCGCCACCTGCATCCAACGTAAAGAACGCATCAAAGTCGGTAGTATTAATTGGTTCGCCAAGATTGATGGGGTCGCTCCATTTTTGCCAGCTCTCATCAAGCCGTTTTGTTTTCCAGATATCATGATCGCCAAAACCACCCGGCCTGTCGCTGCTGAAATAAAGTGTAACTCCATCAGCAGCCAGGTAAGGAGTCATTTGATTGTAGCCCGGCAGGTTAATTTTTTTGCCAATACTTTTTGGTTCGCTCCAGGTACCATCCGTTTGCAGAAAGCACACATAAATTTTATTGATACGGCTTTTGCTTTCTTCACTCATGTACAGCAGTAACACTTGCCCATCGCTCGACATGCTTGCGCCTGATTGAAACCCTTTATCATACCTGCTGTAGTTTTTTATTTTCAGCATATTTGGTTTGCTCCAGCGTCCGTCTTTCTGCACCTCGCTCATGCTCACTCCATTGCCATAGTAATCACCATCAACAAATGCATTGCGTAACAATATCCTGTTCTTGTCAGGTGATATCCAGTAAACCGCATTGTAATGTGCGGTATTGAACGGATAACCTAAATGCACAGCATCTGTCCATTTGCCTGTTGCCGTATCCCGCACAGAATACCAAATGTCTTGCGAGTTCCGCACTTCATGCGCATGTGTATTGTCGGGGTGAGCTTCGCAGATAAAGAACAATAAATTCCCATCTGCAGAAATAGTTGGCCGCAATTCTGGTAATTCAGAGTTTACCCGGAAACCAAGATTTTCAATTTTTACAATCGTAGAATCGGTAATGATCTTTTCCTTTTGTTCAACAAGTTTACCAGTGGTATCAGCCATTGGTTGTGCCGTAGCAGATGAGGCAAACAAAAAAAGAAAAAAAATAAAAGCAGTTTGTTTCAAGGGAAGGGATTTGCAACGAAACTACAGGAAAGAATAGTTGCAGAAAATAGTAGAACAACTACGTGGATTCTACAAGTGTTGCTGTGTTCTGTTGCCCAGCTTTGATGCAATAATACTGATGATAAAGATTTGCATGGCATGAAACAACATCAGCGGTAACAGGATAATTCCCGTTGGCATTGATGCCGGGAAGAGGATCTTTGAAAACACTGTGCCATGCACCAGCGATTTTTTAGTTCCGCAGAATTGTGCAGTAATTCTGTCTTCCAGGTTAAACTGAAGCAGTTTTGCTATGTAACCTGTAATAAAAAATACAAGATAAAATAAGGCAACTACCGCAAGCGCAATCAAAAGAAGATCGGTTAGCTGAACAGAGCTGAATACATTTTCTTCAAATGATTCAGCAAAGCTTTTGTAAATGATCAGCAGTATAACCGATTTGTCAAAAAGTGTCAGTTGCTTGTTATATCGTTGCACATATTTCCCTAAGTAACGTTGCAGTGCAATGCCCAACAATACGGGAACAAGAATTTCTGTTACGAGTTTTATGTAAATGCTGCTGAGGTTAAAATCTGTAGCTGTCTGTTGCAGAAATAAGCCCATCCAAAGTGGGGTGATGATGATGCCGATGAGACCGGATATGCTGGCATTAAAAATAGCTGCAGGTAAATTTCCTTTTGCAATGGATACCATTACAACCGATGATGATACTGTAGAGGGGAGTGCTGCCAGGAATAAAAAAGCAAGCCAGGTGCTGTTTGCATGTGCATCGCTTACAAAAGGGCGAACAAGCAAAACAATAACAGGGAACAACAGGAATGTACTCAGCTGTACCAGTACATGCAGTTTCCAGTTTTTTAATCCATTCTTTATTTTTTCAGGATGAAGTTTTAATCCGTAAAAAAAAAAGATAAGTGAAATGCCAATGCTCCCGATAAGATCAAGCGGCACAGTACTGTTGCTGCTTCCCCATTGCGGAAAAAAGTAAGCCACTGCAATAATTGCGATGATGGCTAAAACAAAGGAGTCGATTTTGAACTTCATTGAACGGCTTATGTAGCGAAGATAAGAACGGATCGGTAGGGTATCACCTCATCACATTATCCACCAACTCTTTTAGTTCCCTGTATTTTTCATGACGTTCCTTGTGCTTTAAATTATACACAAACAAAAACGCACAATATTTTTTATCATTATCGATCCAAGGAAAAGAGCCGAACAATCCCGGGCTGCTTACTGCAATACCTCTTTTTGAATTTGGCATCGCATCTTTTTTTTCACTTACAGCCAGTGGTGCATCCATGATCCATTCTCCAAAACCATAACCCCATGTGCCTGCTTCATCAGGTGAGTAAGCTAATTCCACATCACGGGCTAAACGGTTTTTCTGCATTTCATTTACCAATGCTTTGCTGATGATGCGTTTGCCTTTGAACTCACCTTCGTTCAGTAACATGATGAGGAAATTCATATAGTCTTCCGTTGTACTGTATGCGCCACCAGCGGCAAGAGGAACACCGTTTTTTCCAAAATCAGTATTCTTCATTTCAAGCGGATCAGCAATGCGTTCTTTAAATGCAGTTTCAAAATCTTTTTCACTCACTTTTTCAATAATGCCTGCAACAATCTGTAAACCTGTATTGCTGTAATGAAAATATTTGCCTGGCGTGCCTTCCATTGGCAGCATGGCAATTTGTTCTATGCTTTCAAACATGCTTTTTGCATTCTTCATTCCGTTGAGCATATCACGCAGGCCACCGCTTTTAATACCGGTTGTATGATTTAAGCATTGCCATACTTTAATGCCGCCTTTGCCATACTTTGTCATTACTGGTAAAAACTTTCCAACGGAGTCGGTCAGCCGCACTTTGTTTTCATCAATATACGTCATCAGTAATGCAGCTGTTAACCATTTGCTGCTGCTGGCAATTCGCTCACGGGTGGTGCTGGTATAATCCTGCAATACTTCTTCCACATCTTTGCCCTGCACTTTTGCTTTGATCTTTCCACGGTTTTGCTGGGCCTTTGTTAAATTGTTAAAATTCTGTGCATACGCAAATTTTCCATCTTTGTACACCATCAATACAGCCCTGCCGCCAAGGTCGGTCAGGTTCTTATTTACCCAATCGCTCACTTTACTAAAATCCTGTTGTGCAAATGCTGACTGAAAGAATAACAGGAAAACAATGCTGGCACTGACTTTGGGGCGGATATTCAATGACTTCAATGACATTCTTACTGATTTTTTTTATTGGAGTATGTTTTGAGGACTAAAGTTTAAAATAACAGAAGTATGAATTTAGGAAACTTCACTATAAAAGCGGCAGAAGCTGTGCAACAGGCGCAACAACTGGCGTTCAATGCACAGAACACAAATATTGAGACCGAGCATATTTTGAAAGCGTTGCTCGATCAGCAGGATAGTCCTGTTGAATATCTTTTAAAGAAAAATAATGTAACCGTTAATCTTGTTGAAACAAAACTTGATGAGGCCATTGCACGTTTACCGAAAACAAGTGGTGATGCAGCACAAATGGTTGGTCGTGAAGCAAACAATGTGATCCTGCGTGCAGGCGCATCGCTTAAATCGTTCGGTGATGAATTTATTACTCCCGAACATTTGCTGTTGGCAATTGTGCAGGGGAATGATCCGGTTGCAAAATTGTTGAAAGATGCCGGCCTTACAGAAAAGGGATTGATCACAGCTATTAAAGACCTGCGTAAAGGTGATACCGTAAAAAGTCAAACACAGGAAACACAATTCAATGCACTCAACAAGTATGCAAAGAATTTAATTGAAATGGCAAGGCAAGGTAAACTTGATCCTGTTATTGGTCGTGATGAAGAGATACGCCGCACACTGCACATTCTTTCACGCCGCAGTAAAAACAATCCAATTCTTGTTGGTGAACCTGGTGTGGGTAAAACAGCCATTGCCGAAGGATTGGCCATGCGTATTGTAAATGGCGATGTGCCGGAAAATCTGAAATCAAAAATTATTTATGCATTGGACATGGGGCAACTCATTGCCGGTGCAAAGTATAAAGGAGAGTTTGAAGAACGTTTGAAAAGTGTGGTGAAAGAAGTAAGCACCAGCGATGGTGAAATTATTTTGTTCATTGATGAAATTCATACGCTTGTTGGTGCAGGCGGCGGCGAAGGCGCCATGGATGCAGCCAATATCCTGAAGCCTGCACTGGCAAGAGGTGAATTGCGTGCAATAGGTGCAACAACATTAAACGAGTATCAAAAGTTTTTTGAAAAAGATAAAGCACTCGAACGTCGTTTCCAGAAAGTAATGATCGATGAACCAAGTGTGGAAGATGCCGTGTCGATCCTTCGTGGGTTGAAAGACCGTTATGAAACGCACCATCATGTGCGTATTAAAGACGAAGCCATTATTGCAGCTGTTGAATTGAGTGTTCGTTATATCACCGATCGTTTCCTGCCCGACAAAGCCATTGACCTGATTGACGAAAGTGCAGCCAAACTTCGTTTGGAAATGAACAGCATGCCGGAGGAACTGGATAAACTCGAACGCCAGATCCGTCAGCTTGAAATTGAACGTGAAGCCATCAAACGTGAAAACGATGAACGAAAGCTGAAAGAGCTTACAACAGATATAGCTAATCTTTCTGTTGAGCGTGATACACTCAAAGCAAAATGGAAAGAAGAAAAGGAACTGGTGGAGAAAGTACAAAGCGCAAAGGCTGAAATTGAAAACCTGAAATTGCTGGCTGAGCGTGCAGAACGTGAAGGTGATTACGGTAAGGTTGCTGAGATCCGTTACGGGAAAGTAAAAGAACAGGAAGCACTGATTGAAGAGCTCAGTAAACAACTTGCAGCCAGCAGCGAAAAGCGCTTGTTGAAAGAAGAAGTGGATGCGGAAGACATTGCTGAGAACATTGCAAAAATGACGGGAATTCCTGTTGCCAAAATGATGCAGAGTGAACGGGAAAAACTCCTGCACCTGGAAGACGAATTGCACCAGCGTGTGGTGGGGCAGGAGGAAGCCATTACAGCCGTGGCCGATGCCATCCGCAGAAGCAGGGCAGGGTTGAGTGATCCCAAAAAGCCGATCGGTTCATTTATTTTCCTTGGTACTACCGGTGTGGGTAAAACCGAGCTGGCAAAAGCACTTGCCGAATATTTGTTTGACGATGAGAGCATGATGACGAGGATTGATATGAGTGAATACCAGGAGAAACATACCGTTTCCCGTCTTGTGGGGGCGCCTCCGGGCTACGTGGGATATGATGAAGGTGGTCAATTGACCGAGGCTGTGCGTCGCAAACCTTACAGTGTGGTGTTGCTCGATGAAATTGAAAAGGCGCATCCCGATGTGTGGAATGTGTTGCTGCAGGTGCTGGACGACGGCCGCCTAACCGACAACAAAGGCCGGGTGGTGAACTTTAAAAACACCATTATCATTATGACCAGCAATATTGGTAGTCATTTGATTGGCGAGGCGTTTGAAAGTGTAAGCTCTGAAAATGAGATAGATAGAGCAACAGAGCGGGCAAAAACGGAAGTTATGACGCTTCTGCGACAAACCATTCGGCCCGAATTCTTGAATCGTGTGGATGAAATTATTATGTTTGCACCGTTACTGCAGAAGGAAATCAAATCCATTATTCGTATCCAGCTGAACAACCTGAGAAAACTGGTGGCTCAAAGCGGCATACAGCTGGAATTTTCTGACTACACCCTTGAATTCCTTGCCGAACATGGTTTCGATCTCCAGTTTGGAGCAAGACCCTTAAAACGATTGATCCAGAAAGAGATCGTAAACGGACTCAGCCGCAAAATTTTGTCGGGTGATGTAGACCGCAACAAGAAGGTGATTGTTGACGTATTTGATGGCGTGGTTGTTTTCAGAAATGAGAACGGCAATACTTCATCAGCAAAAGAAAAAAGCAAAACGGCAGCAAACTGAACGGATATTAGACAGGGTTCTGATTATATAACTTAAAAAAAAGGAAACAGGTATGGCACACAAATCAACAGAAATAGAAATCATTCCTCCAAAGGATATTTGGGTTGGTAATAAAAAGGCTCCGGTTAAATTAGTGATGTATGGTGATTATGAAAGTGAAGCCTGCGCCAAAGCAAATGATGTGGTAAACCAGTTACTGGAAAAATATGAAGATAAAGTACAGTTCAACTTCCGCCATTTCCCTTTAACCCGTATTCACCAGCGTGCGCAAAAAGCAGCTGAAGCATCAGTAGGTGCTGCGCAGGAAGGTGAAGTGAAGTTTTGGGATATGCACAATACCTTATTTGCCCATCGTCGCAACCTGGGTACTATCAGTTTGAAAGGTTATGCAAAAGATGTGGGTGTAACTGATAAGAATTTCCTTACCAAATTGGTTGATTCAGTTTATGGATGGAGTGTAAGGGCTGATTTGCTGGAAGGAGCTGATAAAGGAATTACCGATGTACCGTTCTTTTATCTTAATGGCGAACCGTATAAAGGTGCTGTAAACCTGAATGCGTTCAGCAAAGCCATTGATGAACTGGCAAAATCGAAAAAAGTGCCGGCAAAGGCGGCAGTTAAAAAAAGAGCGTAAAAAAGCACGAGTGCTTTCAGGGCAGTGGAGTTATCCGCTGCCCTTTTTTATTTGTAGCCTGGCATGAAAAATACCAGGCCATACAATAAAATTCTTCTTCAATTTCTACAGCAAACAATCATCTTTGCAACCTTAATCATCAACTATGGCCTCCAGCAAGAATGCCGCCATCGGCTTTATCTTCATTACCCTACTTATTGATGTGATCGGTTTTGGAATTATCATCCCGGTTATGCCTTCGTTGATCGAAGAGTTGGGGCATGCAACCGTAAGTCAGGCTTCACAGATTGGAGGTTGGCTGTTGTTTGCATTTGCTATTACACAATTTGTTTTTTCTCCTTTAGTGGGTAACCTCAGCGACAGGTATGGACGCCGACCTGTTATTCTTGCATCTTTGTTTGGCTTTGCAATCGACTATCTTTTCCTTGCTTTTGCTCCTACATTGGGCTGGTTGTTTGTTGGTCGTATTGTGGCTGGTATCACTGGGGCCAGCTTTACAGCGGCATCGGCATACATAGCAGACATCAGCACTCCGGAAGACCGTGCAAAGAACTTCGGAATGATAGGCGCTGCGTTTGGATTAGGCTTTGTAATTGGTCCTGCTGTGGGTGGTTTACTGGGCGACTTTGGCCCACGTGTTCCGTTTATGGTAGCAGCAGCTTTGTGCTTACTGAATTTCTTATATGGGTTGTTCGTACTCCCTGAATCCTTAAAGCCTGAAAACCGACGCAAGTTTGAATGGGTAAGAACATTGCCTTTTGTATCCCTTATCCGGTTGCGTAAGTATCCTGCAATTGGAGGATTGGTAATTGCCTTGTTTCTGGTGTATTTAGGCAGCCATGCCGTACATAGCAACTGGAGTTTTTTTACTATCGAGCGGTTTAAATGGGATTCTAAAATGATCGGTATTTCATTGGCTGTGGTTGGGTTACTGGTGGGAGCCGTACAGGCTGGCTTAACCAGGGTGGTAAATCCCCGTCTCGGTAATGAAAAGAGTATTTACATCGGGCTGGCGCTTTATGCTTTTGGTATGTTTCTGTTTTCGTTAGCAACACAAAGTTGGATGATGTTTGCGTTTCTTGTCCCTTACTGTCTCGGCGGTATTTGTGGGCCTGCTTTACAATCGGTAATGACAGGTTTTGTGCCTGCCAATCAACAAGGTGAGTTGCAGGGTTCGCTTTCAGCACTCATGAGTTTCAGTTCCATCTTAGGTCCCGTCATGATGACAAATGTTTTTGCGGCTTTTACAGGTCCCAAAGCTCCAGTGTACTTTCCCGGTGCCCCGTTTGTTCTTGGTTCGGTATTTATGCTGGCAAGTGCGGCTGTAGCATTCTATTCTCTCCATCATAAAAAAGCACTACGAACATAGGCGTGTATGGCAGAAATTGACCTGTCGTTAAAATATATTGAAACGATTGTTGTTTCAGACTACGTCTTTAATAATCTTTCCATGAAAGACGTCAGCTACAGTCTGCAAAAAAAACAGCATAGCACAGGTTGCTTTTAATTGCTTTAACAGGCGAGAGTTAAGAAATCCACATCCGTCAATTTTGTGGTTGAAATCAGCGATTTATTATTAGCCTTGTACCCTTATCTTTGCCACTCTAAAAAAATTACGACGTGGCCACTAAATTCACGAAAGAAACTTATCTCTACTGGTACGAGTTAATGCTGCTCCTCCGCCGTTTTGAGGAAAAAACAGGTCAGCTTTATGGAATGCAAAAGATCCGTGGTTTTTGTCACCTCTACATTGGCCAGGAAGCCATTGCAGCAGGATGTATGACAGCAACCAAGCCTGAAGATAAAATGATCACTGCTTATCGTGATCACGGTTTAGCTATCGCAAAGGGTGTAAGTGCAAAGGCATGTATGGCTGAAATGTTCGGTAAAGCTACCGGTTGCTCAAAAGGTAAAGGTGGAAGTATGCACTTTTTTGGTGCCGATGTTGGCTTCTTTGGCGGTCATGGTATTGTGGGTGCACAAATTGGTACCGGTGCGGGATTGGCATTTGCCGATAAGTACAACGGAACCGATAATGTTACACTTACGTTTTTTGGTGATGGCGCTGCCCGTCAGGGTATGCTGCACGAAACATTTAACCTGGCAATGCTCTGGAAGCTGCCGGTGATTTTTATTTGCGAGAACAACAACTACGCCATGGGTACATCTGTAACCCGTACAAGTAATGTGGTTGACATTTATAAATTGGCTGATGCCTACGAAATGCCGGCCGACAGTATTGACGGTATGGACCCTGAAGCCGTACACGAAGCGGTGGCACGTGCAGTAAAACGTGGCAGAGCAGGTGAAGGTCCAACCTTGCTTGAGATCAAAACCTACCGTTACAAAGGCCACTCAATGAGTGATCCGCAGAAATACCGCACCAAAGAAGAGGTGGAAGAATACAAGCAACGTGACCCCATTGAAACATCAAAGCAAAAACTGCTGGAAGTATTTGGTGTAAGCGAAGCTGAAATTGAAGCCATCAATGAACGTGTGCGCCTGGAAGTGGAAGAGTGTGTGAAGTTTGCAGAAGAAAGTCCATGGCCTGCGGAAGATGAACTGCTGAAGGATGTATATGTTGATGAGAACTATCCGTTCATTGTTGACTAATCTGCATCATTAACGAAGCTTCACGCTATATTCAAAAACCAATCTGAATTAATACTACAATGTCTGAAACAAAAAAAACAACGGCACAGGAACTGAACGATGTGCAGGCCATTAAACAGGCGAAAGATTTCTGGGGTCGTTTTTCAAAACCTATCACATATATCGGCGGTCTGGTAATTTTGCTGGCCGGCGGTTACCTGGCTTATAAAAATTTCTTTATTGGTCCCAAAGAATCAAAAGCAACTGAGGCAATGAGCCGAGCTCAGCAATACTTTGCAATGGATTCACTTGATCTTGCATTGAATGGTGATGGTCAATCTGCAGGGTTTCTGAAGATCATTAAAAATTACGGTGGTACAAAAGCGGCAAACTTGGCACATTACTATGCAGGCGCTATTTATCTCCGTAAAGAAGATTACAAGAACGCTATTAAAGAGCTGGAAGATTTTTCAACTGATGCTACACAGGTACAAAGCGCAGCATGGCGTATGTTGGGCGATGCTTATATGAGCAGCGGTCAAAAAGAAAAAGGTCCGGCTTATTATGAAAAAGCGGGTAAGCTAAACGAGAAAGACGAATACACATCTTCAGAAAATCTTTACCGTGCAGCAATGGCTTACGAAGTAGCTGGTAAAAAAGATAAAGCGACTGAAATCTTCAAGTCGCTGAAAGAAAAATACCCTAGATCAACTGCAGCAGCACAGGCTGATAAATATCTTGCACGTCTGGGTGTGGTGAACAATGAATAATCAGCATAACCAAACATATTATGGCAGAAGTTAGCAACAGCAACTTGTACCAGTTAAATGCAGGCACTCACGATTTTTCGGGTGCCTGTGTTGTGTTGGTACGTACGGAATGGAATGCGGCAGTGATTGATGAGCTGGAGAAAGGTTGCCGGAAAGTATTGGAAGAGTATGGCGTAAAACAGGTGGTAACAGTAACAGTGCCCGGTGCTGTGGAAATTGGTTTTGCGGTAAAAGCATATTGGGACAGTAAATCAAGGCATTTGCGTACAAGACCCAACGCTTTCATTACTCTCGGCTGTGTTATACGTGGCGATACACCGCATTTTGATTATGTGTGCAAAACAGTTACAGATTCGGTTACACAATTGAATCTGATTCTGGATGTACCTACTATTTTTGGTGTGCTTACAGTAGAAAACCAACAACAGGCGCTTGAACGTATTGGTGGTGCACATGGTCATAAAGGCGAAGAAGCTGCTGTTACTGCTTTAAAAATGATTGCCCTCAATACTTCATTAAAAAAATAAACCTCGATTTTTTTATAGCTTATGAATGTACAGTTGTTTATACCATGCTTTGTTGATCAGTTGTATCCGCAAACAGCATTTAACATGGTGAAGGTGCTGGAGAAGCTTGGCTGTGCAGTAAGTTATAATGCCAATCAAACCTGTTGTGGCCAGCCGGCGTTCAATGCAGGATTTCAGCAGGAGTGTAAGGATGTGGCGTCTAAATTTCTGAAAGATTTTGCAGGAGCTGATTATATTGTTGCGCCAAGTGCATCCTGCTCTGGTTTTGTGCGGAATTATTATGGTAAAATATTCGATAACTCTTCGGTTCATAACGAAGTGAAAGATATGGGCAAGCGCCTGTATGAGTTCAGTGAATTTTTAACGGACGTATTAAAGGTGGAGAATGTAGGAGCAAAGCTGGAAGGTAAAGCTACTTATCACGACAGCTGTGCGGCATTACGTGAATGTAAGATCAAAGAAGGTCCACGCAAATTACTTGCTAATGTAGGAGGGCTTGAATTGGTGGAAATGAACGATGTGGAAACCTGTTGTGGTTTCGGTGGAACTTTTGCCGTGAAGTTTGAGCCTATTTCTGTAGCAATGGCCGATCAGAAAGTAAACAATGCATTGGCTACCGGTGCACAGTATATGATATCTACAGACCTTAGCTGCTTAATGCACCTGGAAGGATACATAAAACAGAAAGGGCATAACCTGCGAACATTACACCTTGCTGACGTGTTAGCAAATGGATGGTGAGAACGAAAATGTGAAATGATAAATAAAAAATGAAGAAGTATTCTGCTTTTTCATTCCTCATTCTTAATTTTTAATTCTTGATTTACATGGCTCATTGGTTAATTAAATCAGAACCGTTTAAATACAGCTGGGATCAGTTTGTAAAAGACAAGCAAACATTTTGGGATGGTGTGCGCAACTATGCTGCACGTAACAATCTTCGTGATATGAAGAAAGGTGATGAAGTATTCTTTTATCACAGTAACGAAGGATTGGAAATTGTAGGTATTGCAAAGGTTGTAAAAGAAGCATACCAGGATCCAACAACAGATGAAGATGCATGGGTGGTGGTAGATTTTAAACCGGTGCGTAAATTAAAGAAGCCGGTTACATTGGCGCAGATGAAAGCGGATAAGCGTTTAGCAAACATGGATCTGTTGCGTTTAGGCCGTTTAAGTGTGGGAAAGGTTACAGATGCAGAATGGGATGTGGTGCT
>NZ_CAMLGT010000010.1 GCF_946479605.1 uncultured Lacibacter sp. | reverse complement strand
GGTTTGCCCGGCGGACCTAATTCCGACATTCCGTCTACTTCTATTAATGCCAACGATTTGCTGTGGAGCTTTTTTCAGCAACATCAGTTACCATGATCATTTTGCGGAACAGGTTATATGCCTGCTGACCGGAATTATTTTGCTAAAACATTTGGTTTCTAAAATAATTAGTTTTAGTATTGCTAAATAAATTAGTGTGTACAAACAAAACAAACCCGTTATGGAAGAGACTTTAATTTTGGAGAAACCAAAAAAGGAAAAAATGAGTAAAGAGAGCAACCTCAATAACGAAAAGCTCAAGGCATTAAAGCTCACCATCGACAAGATTGATAAAGACTTTGGCAAGGGCAGCGTAATGATGATGAACGAAAAAGGTGTACATGAGATTGAAGTAGTATCAACCGGTTCTATAGGGTTGGATACAGCTTTAGGCGTTGGCGGTGTACCAAGAGGCCGTATTGTAGAGATCTATGGCCCTGAAAGCTCCGGTAAAACAACCATTGCCACACATATTATTGCCGAAGCACAAAAGAAAGGCGGCATTTGCGCCATTATAGATGCGGAACATGCTTTTGATAGTGTATATGCGCAGAAGCTGGGAGTTGATGTAGATAATCTGCTGATTTCTCAGCCAGATTATGGCGAACAGGCGTTGGAAATTGCTGATCGTTTGATCCTTTCCGGTGCATTGGATGTAGTGGTGATCGATTCTGTGGCAGCACTTGTACCCAAAGGTGAACTGGAAGGTGAAATGGGCGATAGCAAAATGGGTTTACAGGCCCGTTTGATGAGCCAGGCCTTGCGTAAACTCACAGCTACCATTTCAAAAACAAATACCATCTGCATCTTCATTAACCAGCTGCGTGAAAAAATTGGTGTGATGTTCGGTAACCCGGAAACAACTACCGGTGGTAATGCATTAAAATTCTATGCATCGGTTCGTTTGGATATTCGCCGTATGAGCCAGATCAAAGATGGTGATGAAGCCATTGGTAACCGTGTAAAAGTGAAAGTGGTTAAAAATAAGGTAGCTCCTCCGTTCAAAGCTGCTGAGTTCGATATCATTTTTGGTGAAGGTGTAAGTAAAACCGGTGAAATCATTGATATGGGTGTTGACCTTGCTATTATTCAGAAAAGCGGTAGCTGGTATAGCTACAATGGCGATAAACTGGGACAAGGTCGTGATGCAGTAAAACAACTCATCATTGATAATCCTGAAATGTCGGCTGAGATTGAAGCAAAAATTCGTGAAAAGATAAAAGAGATTCAAAGCGGAGCTGCAGCTTCGTAAACTTCGGGTTTGTTTGTAAGTACAGCCTTTCGTTAGCAGCAATGCGAAACGGAGGGCTTTTTTATTTTATACCATCAGCCCCTGATAAAATGAATTGAGCAATAAACTACTTTCGTAACGACAGCAATGAAAAAAGCCTGTCATTTACATCTAAACAACAACACATGAATAAGCTGCTTTCGCTGATCCTTGTTTCTGCAATGAGCCTTCTGCTGATGGGATGTCCTTATGAAACAGAAGTACCCATAGATCAACCATCGGTAAAATTTCCATCCAACCTGTTGGGTAAATGGGAGCCCAAAAGTTCAAACGAGGAATTACTGACCATTACCTCCAAAACAGAATACGTTGTTACCATCAGTAAATCGAAAAAGAAGCCTGAAGCCGATGATAAAGCAGAGTTGTACGAAGCCTATTTATCAGATATTGATGGTGTGAAGTTTTTGAATATCACGGAAAAAAATGAATACAGTTCCGGTTCAAAATTCTACCTGTATAAAATAGAAGTGTCAGCCAACAGTTCACGTATAACATTAAGTCCGGTAACCGAAAATATTGATGAACAATTCAGTACTTCACCAGAGTTGAAAGCCTTTATTCAAAAAAATATGCAGCATTCTTTCTTTTATGAAAAAGATGATGAAGTGTACCTGCGGCTTGATTAGAAAGAAGAGGCATGGAGGCTCGTAACATACAAGGCAGCACACTAAGGTTGCGTTGTGATGATTGCATAAACATCTTTTTATTGAACAGTAAGCTTTCCTATCGATCCATTTTCAGTTTTTACCAGCTCAAATACTTTCTGTGGCTGCAAACCCTGCTCTGCCTGGTGCGATACATATAAAACTGCTGTGGTGGTTTCGGCTGCAAGTTTGTTAATAAGGCGGATGACCCTGGCAGT
Source organism: uncultured Lacibacter sp. (assembly GCF_946479605.1). The sequence goes on along the minus strand of NZ_CAMLGT010000010.1, from coordinate 29,706 downwards.
GTTATGATCGTCGAGACCCATCAGCGGTTCATCGAGTATTAAAAGAGGCGGATGTTTTACCATTGCTCTTACCACCAATGCCAGCCTTTGCTCACCTTGTGTAAGTTTTGAAAATGGCAGATTGGCTTTGTGTTGCAGCTGCAGCATTTGCACCCACTCATAAGCACAACGTAACTGCATATCGCTGGGAATACTATATAAACCTATCTGATCGGTAAAACCCGATACGATCATTTGTAATAATGTATGTCTTGTTGCAAACAGATCAGTCATTGCCGGAGTGAGGTATCCGATCTTGCTTTTTATATCCCATACACTTTCGCCTGTACCTTTCTTTCTGCCAAAAATGTACAACTGCTGCCCGTATCCTTTTACATTATCACCAATGATCATTGTGAGCAATGTTGTTTTGCCTGAACCGTTTGGTCCTTTCAATTGCCAGAACTCGCCGGCATTGATCGTCCAGTTGATCTGTTGTAATACTTGTCTGCCATCATAGCTTACGTTTACATCGGTAAAACGAACAAGCTCAGGAGATGTGCGTGAATATAGATGCAGAGGAGCCGGAACAGGCAGTTCATCTACCGCCACATCATTGTTACTTTGCTGCTGCAAAGGAATTAATTCACCACTTGTATCGGCAGTAAGTTTTTGCTCAATAAAGTCAAGAATATCACGCTGCCGGTGTGTAAGCTGAATAATATCCGTGTGCGTTGCAGCAATACGCAGTTCCTCTTTAAATGTTGCCTGTGCAGCAATATCAAGATTATCAAACACATTATCCAGTATCAGCAATCCCGGCTTTTGTAACAACAGATGATGCAGCAATACTTTTTTCTGTTCGCCACTTGACATTGAGCGTAACGATTGTGTACGTGTCGCTTCAATACCGCTATAGCCATGGATCTCTTCTTCTAACAAATATTCCTGAACAGTGTAGGATGAAAACAGCAACGCATTGCTGTTGTTGAACACAGAAAAAACTCCTTTTGCTTTTCTATCCAGCAACTGCTGGATAAAAAACTGCTTGTTAAATGTGTTGGAAAGAAAAATAGCAAAATGCTGCATGCAGCGAAGATAAGCAGCGAACAAACTTCATACTATTGACGGAACTGTTATTACGTTTATCAGAGTTTAACCGGCTTTACCGTGTAGCCCTGTTTGCGCAACAATGCAATTACTCCAATATCGCCACCTAAGTGAGCTGCACCCACAGCAAAGAAGCAGGAAGATTTTTCCATATTCTTTTTCATTACCGGAATCCAGTTACTGTTACGTTTAACCAGCAACTCATATTCTGCATTCATTATTTCAGGCGATTGATTGGTCATGTTATAGATGGAATCAATGTCCTGTGTTTTATACAACGCTACCAAGCTTTTAAAATCTTCCACGCTTTTATCAAAATTCAGCACAAGATTTTTGAGGTTGGCAATTTCAATACTGTCGGGGATGGCGTCAAAAACTGCTACCTGGTCTTCAATTGTCTCAAGTCCTTTTACATCTTTTTTCTGTTGGGCAGCCATTGCAATGAACACCTGCTCGTAAGATTCTTTTGATGGACAGCTAAGCGATTTTTCAGTAAGCATACTCATGAGCATTAACGGCTTAAATGAGTTGAAGAGTGATGCAGATGTGCCGGTAATTTTTTTGTATTGCTCATCAAATGTTTTGAAAGCGGTATCGCCAAACATTTTTTTTATTGATTGCCCTTTGGGCAGCTGCATCAGTGTCATCATCTTCAGCATCATCGATGGGTCATCCATATCCATTTCAAGAAACACCTGTTCTGTGGAGGCAAACTTTTCACGGATAATATCAGGAAAAAAGAAATCTTCTTTACAAATGATATGCACAGTTCCAAAAATATAGGAAGGTTGCTTAAGTCCTCCACCGCTAACTTCCCAAAGTAAACTGCTTTCTTTTTTTGTTTGTGTCATGCCTGCAGAAAGGAACAGCAGGGCAATTACAAATACCGTGAGTGTCTTTTTCATAGTTGTAAAATTAGTTTTCTTCTTCGTTCATTTCATGAACAATCTGTTTCAGTTTATCGGCATGTTGTCCGTATAGTTTTCGCACATACCATTTATTAACATAATAAACAGGAATGGTAAGAATAGCTGATATCAAAAACAGTACAGCAAAAAACGGCCAGAACGACATGTGATTTGGATTGGCCTGTATTTTAGGATCGAACAGGAAAATAATAATACCAGCTGTGAGCATAATGAAAGGAAAAAGCAACGTGCCAACAATAAGATACAGCCGGATATATTTTTGCAGCGTGCGCACCTGTAACTGCAGGTTTGATTTTACTTCGCAGGTAACGCAATCCATTTCGGTGAGGAGCTTGCGTTTGCGGAAATAGTACAGCATGTATAAGATCCATGAAATGATCATGAGCCATGGTATACTCAGCATGGCTCCGTTAAACTTCATAAAATACTGGAATATGCTGTAAGTATATAATACCGCCACAACCAGCATTTCAATAAAGAGGTTGCGGCTCATTTTTGCAATGGGGCTTTTTGATTTTTTTTGTAAGATTGCCTGCAACTCCTGCTCAGAAGCCGAAGAAGCATTCCCCACATTGCCCCAGGTTTCTTTTAACTGATCAAGTTCCATACTGCTCTGCTTTAGTGAGTGTACGTAATTTATCTTTAATACGATTCATTTTTACACGTAATGCCCCGTTACTGATACCCATGATCTCTTCCATTTCTTCATAGCTTTTATCTTCGAGGTAGAGCATTACCAGCGCTTTTTCCACTTCTGATAAACGACTGATAGCTGCATACATTTGCCGGAGATTTTCTTCTTTTAATCGTTCTTCGTTGCTGTCGGCTTCTTCACGGGGAACAAACTCCGGGAAACTTAATGTTACTTTTCTTGATTGTTTCCGCAGGTTGCTGATAGCCGTATTCAATGCAATTCTGTACATCCAGGTGCTGATCTTTGCATCGCCACGGTAAGTTCCAAATGCTCTCCACAGCTGAATCACAATTTCCTGGTACAGGTCATCCTTGTCCGCATCGTTGCGGCCATAGAGATGGCATACTTTCCTGATGATGCCCTGGTGTTGTTGCACCAGTTGCAAAAAATCCTGTTCAGTCGTGTTGGTCATTCAACCAATTGGTTTGTGTAAATGTATATGTAGCAGAAATTTCGTTTAAGTTACAGGCAAATTTGTTTTTTTGCGTATGAAGAAGAAAATGTATCATCTGGCACATTGCACCACCTGCCAGGCTATTATTAAAGAAACCGGCGCAGATAAAGCCGGGCTTACGTTTCAGAATATCAGGGAAGAAAAGATCACCGCAAAGCAGCTGGATGAAATGAAAGAAATGGCCGGGAGTTACGAAGCGCTGTTCAGCAAGCGGGCATTGAAGTATAAAGAACTCGGGTTGAAAGACAAGAATCTTACAGAAAACGATTTCAGAAATTATATATTGGAAGAAGATACTTTTTTGAAACGTCCGGTAACAATTCTTGGTAAACAGATTTTTGTAGGTAATGATAAAAAAACAGTGGCTGCATTAAAAGAAGCACTCAAAAAGTAAAAAGCAAAAAGCAACTGATAAAAAGAGAGCCATCGCTATACGATGGCTCTCTTTTATTTTTATACTTAGCTGATGATCCGAAGTTTGGCATAGTTCAGCATGATCTTCTTTTCGCCATTCAACTCAAACTTTACAGTAGCGATGGGATTGTGTGCGCTCCCTTCCATTTTTATAACTTCGCCAAACCCAAATTTCTGGTGCTCTACTTTGTTGCCCACTTCCAGGTTACTGGTATCGCTTGCAACAAAATCTGCAGCTGGTTTATGTTCTACTGTTTGTGGCCTTGCAGGAGGTGTAGCGTATGATGGTTTTGCAGTCGATGCTTTTGGTGGAGCACCATAACGTTTCTCTGCTTTTGCAACATCATCGTATTCGCTGCTGCGGTTACCAAATCCTCCTTTCATACGATCGAATGCGGAACCACTGCCAAAAGATGAGCCGGATGATTGATTGCGTAATCCGCCACCGGCAAAACTTTTATCAACGTACTGTTCGGGTAATTCATCTAAGAAGCGGCTGGGTTCGTTTTGTACAATTTGTCCAAACTTGTAACGGGTGTTGGCGTAAGTGATCCACAGTTTCTTTTTTGCACGGGTGATCACTACATAAAACAAACGACGTTCTTCTTCCAGCTCTTCTCTTGTATTGATGGAAAGTGCACTCGGGAACAGCTGTTCTTCCAAACCGGCTGCAAACACACATTCAAATTCCAAACCTTTTGCAGCGTGGATGGTCATGAGTTTTACATTGTCTGCATCGGGGTCTTTATCATCTGCATCCGTTAGCAAGGTGATCTGTTGCAGGTAAGCACCCAGTGTAACAGCACCAAGTTTCTTTTGCTCTTCTGTTTGTGCAGGTGCAGCATCAAATGAAAGCTCCTGTTGTGGTCTTTCGGGTTCATCAAACAGTTTTTCTTCTTCAATCATCACACCATCATCGTCTATCTGTTGACGGTTTGCTGTATCATCTACCCACTCTTTAATAGAGTTGAGCAATTCCTGTATGTTCTCGTAACGTTGTAAGCCTTCGGTACTCTTATCATTGAATAACTCTTTAACGATATTGGTTTGTTTGCCCACATGCACTGCCACATCGTATGCATTGTTCTTCTGTAACATGCTGGCAAAGCTGCGGATCATGGTTACAAAATTATCAATGGCTTCCAGTGTACCTGCTTTAAAACCGTATTCCTGGGCACGTGTAAGCACTTCCCACATGCTGATGTTTTGCTCATTGGCAAACAACACGCATTTATCAACCGTTGTTTTACCAATACCACGTGCAGGATAGTTGATGACACGTTTCAGTGCTTCTTCATCACGTGGATTAACGATGAGACGCAGGTAGGCAATAAAATCTTTGATCTCTTTGCGTTGGTAGAAGCTGATACCGCCGTAGATGATGTAAGGAATACCCATGCGGCGAAGACTTTCTTCAAATGCACGGCTTTGTGCATTGGTACGATAGAGGATTGCAAAGTCTTTATTACGGTAGTGGTTGCGAAGCTTTTGTTCCTGGATGGTATCAGCAACAAACTTTCCTTCATCGTTATCCGTCATACTGCGAACCAAACGCAGTTTTTCACCATCTGCATTATCGGTGAAAAGTGTTTTTTCAATTTGCCCTTTGTTGTTGGCAATAACTTCGTTGGCAACGTTGAGGATATTCTTTGTACTGCGGTAGTTCTGCTCCAGCTTTACCACTTTTACATTATCATAGTCTTTCTGAAACTGTAAAATATTTTCGATGGTGGCTCCGCGGAAACTGTAAATACTTTGTGCATCATCGCCCACCACACAAACATTTTCGTGCATAGCACCAAGCAGTTTAATGATCTCGTACTGGGCCGGGTTGGTATCCTGGTACTCATCAATCATAATGTATTTAAAGCGGCGTTGGTATTTGCTTAAACTTTCCGGAACATTTTTCAACAGTTCGTAAAACTTGATGAGCAGATCATCAAAATCCATGGCGCCGTTTTTAAAACAACGCTTGGCATAGCTGTCATAAATCTGTGCAATGGCCGGACGGTTGGCACGCATATCTTCCTGTTGAATGTGCCAATCGTTTTTATATTCTTCTGCGCTTACCAGTGCGTTTTTTGCAGAAGAGATGCGGTTGTAAACAGTAGCCGGTTTGTAGTGCTTATCATCCAGGTTCATTTCGTTAATCACTGTTTTGATGACACTCTTTGCATCATCAGTATCATAAATGGTGAAGTTGGATGGGTAGCCGATCTTGGTTGCTTCGCTGCGTAAGATGCGGGCAAACACACTATGGAAAGTACCGATGTATAAATTTCTTGCTTCGTGGTTGCCGAGGATATGCTCCACACGCTCCTTCATTTCCTTGGCCGCTTTGTTGGTAAACGTAAGCGCCAATATGTTGAAGGCATCCACACCTTTTGCCATTAAGTGGGCAATACGTGTAGTAAGCACTTTGGTTTTGCCACTGCCTGCACCCGCTACGATCATCAACGGCCCGTCGATGGTAATTACCGCTTCTTTCTGCCGTTCGTTCAGTCCTTTTAAGTAATCAATCATTGGGCGAAATTACGTTTTCGGTGCCTTTAAAATTTGTATTATATCTTCGAGCCGATAGAAAATACAAAATTGTTTTTTTCAGGCCAAAATGTAACTTTTGAGAAACGTCTGTCATATTTTATTCGCTTTCATAGCTTATTTTTTTGTAACAGGGTTACCGGCCCAGTCTCAACAGTGTAATGATTTATACTTTTCAGCATCTTTTGGAGTGAACGTAAGCGGTTCTTCCGGGTTTATTGAGCCTTTAACAAAAGGCGAGTTTTTGTTTAGTATGACAAGGTATCAGGGTCAAATGCTTACAAGATTGGGTGCGAATGGAAATATTATATGGTCGAAAGCTTATGTTGTTCAGGGTAGTAATATTGGGTTGGAAAAAATGTATGGCTGTATTGATTACAATGATAACGTTATCACTTCTATTGCCTCTAACTGCTTGATGCTTACAAATCTCAATGGTGACCCGCTGATTGTAAAAAGGTTGACGATTCCGTCTCAATATGTTGTGATTACGGATGTTGCAATTGCTCCTAATAATGATAAAATTGTTTTAGTAAGAGATTATTCGTCCTATGGAGATGAAGGATATATGCTTGTAAGGCTTTCTTCTGACTTGTCAACAATTATCTGGAATAAATATTTTGCTGAAGACGATTTGTATCTAACTGATTTGAGTATTCTGGGGGATAAAGCAATCGTTTCAGGTTCTGCCGATACCAGAGGCCTTTTTATGGTTTTTGATTTAACGACCGGGGGACTGCTTCATCAACAAAAAATTTACCTTGACAACGGAGGTTCATACTATCGGATTTCAGAGGTAAAACAGTATGATAAGGGGTATGTGTTTTTTGTGTCTAATTCAAATGGTCTTTCTGAAAGCAAGGCTGTGTTTCGGTTAGATAACTCCTTTAATATCCGGAACACGTATTATTTATCTCCAATTCGCAGTGATATTGAGTTGAAATTTGATGTAGATAATAATGGAACAATTACGGCAATGGGTACAGCAAACAGCCCGTTTAATTTTTTTAGAATATCGGCAGGCGATTCCGTTTTGTTTCACAGAACAAGCATGATAACGAGTTTTAGTTATCCAAGCGATTTAAAAAAAACAAATGATGGATATGTAGGCATCACCAGTGGAAATTATACTGCTGTGGGCGTTGGTAATTTTGGTTTTAGCTCAATCGTTAATTTTGATGCAAACGGAAATATTCCGGGCTGTGCATCGAGAGAAGAGGTGCTTGAAAAAAGGTCATTAAATTGGAGTGCAACAGCTTCTTCAATTAATAGTATTTCAACCAATAAATTGAGTTTGCAGACAGCTTCAGCAGCTACAACCTCAAATAGTTTTAATGAAGGAAGAGGATGTCAATATATTAATATCTGTAACACACTTGAAGTAACCGGTAACACAAATATTTGCGGTGTTAACAGTGCTGTTTATAAAGCAAAGCGCAATGCCGGATGTGGAAGTCCCATCAGCTGGAAGTTAAATGGCGCAAATGCTTTATTGGAACAATTTTCTGACAGCACTTTGAGAATAAATTTTGAAGAATCAGGCAACTATGAATTGATAGGGGCCATTTATAACATTTGTGACACTTTATATGACACTCTGCAAATTAAAGTAACACTTGTAAACAGCGTCCTTGATTTAGGAACAGACACAACACTTTGTACAGGGAATACAATTTTACTGAATGCAAAAAAAGGATTTAATTCATATCGGTGGCAAGATGGCACTTCCGATTCCACATTTGTTGTAACCCAACCCGGGAGGTATTATGTATCAACAGAAGATGCCTGTGGAAATACATTCAGCGATACAATAAACGTTAGCCCTGCCCCTCAGGTTCCTTTAAGCATTGGTCCCGATCGTACAAAGTGCAATGCTGATACATTGCAACTTACCGCACCAACAGGTTTTCTCAATTATAGTTGGGGTCCAGGCTATAACATATCGTCGCAAACAACAAGGCAGATAGTTGTAAACCCTTTAATTGATACTGTTTACTATCTGAAAGCAGAAAAAACACCCGGCTGTTTCGGTTTCGATACGATACGGGTAAAAGTAAATACATCACCTGCTATAACGCTTGGCAATGATACTTCATTCTGCAGCGGACAGTCGATTACACTTTCTGCGGGAGCTGGCTTTGTTTCTCACCAATGGAATAATGGCAATACTGACGCTCAAACCTCAGTAAGCAACAAAGGCATCTATTCTGTTGCAGGCACAACTGCTGAAGGCTGTAAATCGTACGATACATTACAGGTGTTGAATGTTTATGCAAACCCGGTGGTACAATTGAATAAAGACACAGGCTTATGTGTTGGTTCTTTCAGGTTATTGGATGCGGGCAATTTTTCTTCTTACATCTGGAATAATGGGAGTGTTGCGCAATCAATTTCAGTTACAGGAATAGGTAATTACAAGGTAACCGTTACCGATGTTAATGGATGTAAAGGAGCAGACAGCAGCAGTATTACCGTTCTGTATCCTGTTCCGGCGAGGTTCTTATTGTCCGACACTTCCATTTGTTCTTACGGCAGTATGGTTCTTAATGCTAACGGCAGTTTTCAGTCGTATTTGTGGAATACAAATTCAACTTCGCCATCAATAGAAATAAAAAAACCCGGGCAATATTGGTTGCAGGTAACAGATGTAAATCAGTGTTCGGGAAAAGATACGATCAGTGTTATTCAAAAAGAATGTATGGTTGGCTTGTATGTTCCAAACGCATTTACACCCGATGGAAACGGATTGAACGATGAATTTAAACCGATGCTGTTTGGTGATGTTGAACAGTTTCAGTTTACTGTTTTTAATCGCTGGGGCCAGATGATCTTTCAATCTGCAGACAGATTACGTGGTTGGGATGGTGCATGGAAAGGCATTCCACAAGTGCCAGGGTTGTACACCTGGACCTGTTCCTACAAATTAGCAGGTGAAACTGCTGTTATAAAAAAAGGTACAGTAACATTAATAAGATAGGCTATTCAACTTCTTCTAATGCCAGCAAATCAATCATTGGTTTGCCCGCATGCATGAGAAACATGTTACACGTATGCAGTAAATCCTGTGGTACACCTGCTGTAAAATAATTTCCGGTATACCAATACTGCATGAGTTGTGTGGTTGCATTACTGTTGTTGCGGCTTAAAAGTAACCATTGCATACGGGATAAAGCTGCATCTGAAAGATGGTTGAACACTCCGTTGCTGAGGAGATTTCTTGTAATGGCCATTACCTGCTTTTGCATATACGTTGATTTTAGGTGAATTACTATCACTAACGTAAAAAGAATGCCAAGGTTTTCTTATCAAATTGTTACGTGCCGGCAATGTGCATTGCCTGTGCATAATGGCACCATTCATGCAGTAAAGCAGGGCTTGGCGGGGACAAATTCATAACCAAACATTCATGTCGTTTTCCCTTGCCACCCCGCCTAAATGCCATACCTTTGCCGCCTTAAAAAAGGCAGGAACAGCAACTGTTTTGGCCTAACACATTGAGTATGAATATTCGTAACATAGCAATCATTGCACACGTTGACCATGGAAAGACTACCCTGGTTGATAAAATTCTTCACGCTACCAAGGTTTTCCGTGAAAACCAGGAAACAGGCGAACTCATCATGGACAGCAACGACCTGGAACGGGAGCGTGGTATCACCATCTTTTCCAAGAATGCTGCTGTTACTTATAACGATGTAAAAATTAATGTAATTGATACGCCAGGCCACGCCGATTTTGGTGGTGAGGTAGAGCGTGTATTGAAAATGGCGGATGGTGTAATTCTGTTGGTGGATGCGTTTGAAGGTCCGATGCCGCAAACACGTTTCGTATTACAGAAAGCATTACAGTTAAACCTGAAGCCGATCGTTGTTATCAACAAGGTTGATAAACCAAACTGTCGTCCCGATGAAGTACATGATGCCGTATTCGAATTATTCTTTAACCTCGATGCAACAGAAGAACAATTGGATTTCCCTACTTACTACGGTAGCGGTAAAAACGGTTGGTTCAACGATTCATTAACGGAAATTGACAACATCAATCCTTTACTGGATGGTATTATTAAATATGTACCTGCACCAAAAGTAGCGGAAGGTCCGTTGCAGATGCAGATCACTTCACTCGACTACTCATCTTTCCTCGGCCGTATTGCTGTAGGTAAAGTGAGCCGTGGTTCCATTAAAGAAAACCAACAGGTTGCTTTAATGCAGGCCGATGGTACAGTTCGTAAACTGAAAGTAAAAGAACTGTATGTGTTTGAAGGAATGGGTAAGAAGAAGGTGACGGAAGTAATTGCCGGCGATCTTTGTGCTGTAGTTGGTGTGGAAGATTTTAATATCGGTGATACAATTGCTGATGCAGAAAATCCGGAAGCATTACCGGTTATCAGTGTAGATGAGCCAACAATGAACATGCTGTTCAGCGTAAACAACTCACCGTTCTTTGGTAAGGATGGTAAGTTTGTTACCAGCCGTCACCTGCGTGACCGCTTAATGAAAGAAACAGAAAAGAACCTTGCACTCCGTGTAACAGATAGCGAAGATGGCGATAGTTTGGTGGTGTACGGTCGTGGTATTCTTCACCTCGGTATCTTAATTGAAACCATGCGTCGTGAAGGATATGAATTAACTGTTGGTCAGCCACAGGTAATTGTAAAAGAGATCAACGGTAAAAAACACGAACCATACGAAACATTAGTAGTGGATGTGCCGCAGGAATTTGCAAGTAAAGTAATTGACCTCGTTACTCGCCGCAAAGGTGAAATGCTGGTAATGGAAACCAAAGGTGAAATGCAGCATCTGGAATTTGACATTCCTTCCCGTGGTTTGATTGGTTTGCGTACGCAAATGCTTACTGCAACAACTGGTGAAGCTGTAATGGCACACCGTTTTAGTGAGTACAAACCTTGGAAAGGAGCTATCCCTGGCCGTAACAATGGTGTCTTGCTTTCGAAATTCCAGGATAAAACAACCGGTTATTCTATTGATAAATTGCAGGATCGTGGTACTTTCTTTGTTGACCCGGGTGAAGATGTATATGCAGGCCAGATCATTGCAGAACATATTAAACCAGGCGATTTAGTTGTTAACGCAACAGAAGGTAAAAAGTTAACCAACCACCGTGCAAGTGGTAGTGATGATGCAACACGCATTGCGCCAAAAACGTTGATGACGCTTGAGGAGTGTATGGAATACATCCAATTCGATGAGTGTATTGAGGTTACTCCAAACTTCATCCGTATGCGTAAAGTTATTCTTGATGAGGAAGAGCGTAAGAAAGTAAGCAAGCAAATGAATGCGCAAATGGCTTAAGAATACTCAGTTAAATACGAAAACCTCTCACTTGTGGGAGGTTTTTTTGTTTTTAAGGAATGATGGTTATCATTGCAACTCCTAAACCAAAAAATAAAGGCAATGAGTGAAACCTCCATTTTTGATCCGGTATTTTATCCCTACCAATTTGTGTTCCGTATCGGAACCATTCACAACGATTTCAAAGCGGTTGATGCCAGCGGTGTTACCAAAGCTTTTGTAAAGCAAAAGCTCTTTAAATTCAAAGAACACGTGCAGGTGTTTTCAGATGAAACACAGTCGGAGGTTTTGTACAACATCCGTGCAAACAAATGGCTTGATTTTAATACGACCTACAGTTTCGAAAAACCCGATGGCTCATCTATTGGCCGTGTTGCACGTAAGGGCTGGCGTTCGTTGTGGAAGGCACAGTATGAATTGTACGATGAAAGAGATATTCAGGATCTCATCATACAGGAAAAAAATGCGTGGACAAAAATAGGCGATGGTTTGCTTTCTGAAATTCCCATTCTCGGCATTTTCACCGGTTACTTTTTTAATCCAAGTTATACCGTAAAACGACCCGATGGAACGTTGGTTGCAACGTTTAAAAAAGAAGCATCCTTCTTTGGCCGTAAGTTTAATTTGTTTCAAGAAGCTGCTTTTGAACAAGGTGAGGAGCAACGTATTCAGTTAGGGTTGATGATGATGGCATTGCTGGAAAGAAGAAGAGGATAATATCTTTTGAACGATAGAAAGAAGCCACACAATTGTGTGGCTTCTTTGCTTAATGTATTTTTTCTTGCAGAAGTTTTTTTACAGAGTTGAACCACTCATCTTTCAACATACTTAACACAATACTGTCTCTGCGCCCACCTGCTTCAATCGTCATGTTGCTGCGGAGTATGCCTTCAACTGTACAACCAATTGCTTTCATAGCATTGATAGAAGGAGTGTTGTTTGCATCAGCCCTTAGCTCTACACGTTCCAAACCCCATTCGTCAAATGCAAATTGAAACAACAAGAATTTGCAGTTGCGGTTTAATCCAGTGCGTTGAAATGCTTTTCCATACCAGGTATAACCTAACTGCGTTGTTTTGTTGAACGGTTGAATGTCGTAAAAACGTGTGCTGCCTGCATATTGTTGTGTTGCTTTATCAAACACAATAAAAGGATATTCTATACCGGCAGCTCTGTTTTGCAACGTAGTGCTGATGTAATTTTTCATACCTTCTTCGCCTGCAGGGCTGATGAGCGAATACTTCCACAGATCAGCTTCGTTCAATGCAAATGGCAACAGATGATAATAATCACTTTCTGCCAATGGGCGAAGCAGCACACGATCATTTTCTAAAACAATTTCTTTATCGGTTAAACGATCGATCATCCTTCAACCCGTTTAATATCTGCACCGATTTTGCGTAAGCGTTCATCAATGTATTGATAGCCTCTGTCGATTTGTTCAATGTTCTGAATGATGCTTTTTCCTTCGGCGCTTAATGCAGCAATCAGCAATGCCTGCCCGGCACGTATATCGGGGCTGCTCATGGTAATACCTCGCAGCTTTTGTTCACGTTCCAAACCTATTACTACTGCACGGTGCGGATCGCAAAGAATGATCTGTGCACCCATATCGATGAGTTTATCTACAAAGAACAAACGGCTTTCAAACATCTTCTGGTGAATAAGCACGCTGCCTTTCGCCTGTATTGCTGTAACCAAAACAATACTCAACAGATCGGGAGTAAAGCCCGGCCATGGATGATCATAAATGGTTAATACACCACCATCAAAATAACGACTTACTTCATAGATCTCCTGCTCAGGGATATGAATGTCGTCGCCATCAATATTTACAGTAATACCCAGCTGGCGAAACTTATCGGGAATAATACCTAAATGGTCAACTGATGCATTTTTGATGCGGATATCACTTTGCGTCATTGCAGCTAAACCTATGAACGAACCAACTTCGATCATATCAGGTAAAATGCGGTGAGCAGTTCCTCCCAAATAATCGACGCCCTCAATAGTCAGCAGGTTACTTCCAATACCGCTGATTTTCGCACCCATACGATTTAACATGGCACATAGCTGTTGTATGTATGGCTCGCAAGCTGCATTGTAAATAGTTGTAGTGCCATTGGCCATGCTTGCTGCCATTACAATATTGGCAGTACCTGTTACCGACGGTTCGTCGAGCAGCATGTTTACTCCTTGCAGTTTGTTTGTTGTAAGATGAAAGAAACCATCTTCTGCATGATAGTTAAATGCAGCGCCTAATTTTTCAAAACCAATTACGTGTGTATCTAATCTTCTGCGACCAATTTTATCGCCGCCGGGCTTGGGGATAAATGCTTTTTTATAACGTGCAAGCATGGGACCAGCAAGCATTACACTTCCACGTAGTCGTCCGCTTTTCTTTTTGAAACGTTCGCTGTGTAAATAATCGATGTCTACATCATCTGCCTGGAAAATGCAGGTGTCACGCTGCGGGCGTTCGATCTTTACATTCATTTCACCCAATAACTCAATCAGCAGATTTACATCAACAATATCCGGTATGTTCGTGATAGTTACTTTTTCGGGGGTGAGTAAAACTGCACTGATGATTTGTAGTGCTTCATTCTTTGCACCTTGCGGTACAATTTCTCCGTGGAGTTTTTTGCCCCCTCTGACTTCAAAAGAGTTCATATCTGTAGTAAGTGTAAGTGTTGCAATACTGCGTACAACAAAGTACAGTGAAATAAAAAAGGTTAACAAGAATTTTCTTGTTAACCTTCAAATTGTTATTCAGAGGAATCTGATTAATAGCGTTTTTTGAATTTTCCGCCACCACCACCACGGTTGTCCCGGCCACCACCACCGCCACCACGGTTATTGCCATTATTATTGCGCTGCTGGAAATGTTTTTTGAATTTTCCGCCGCCACCGCCGCCACGGTTTTCACGGAAATCATCACTGGGGCGGTACTGGCGAACAAACGGACGATTATTGAACTCAAGTTCTCCTTTTGTGATAGCGCTTAATTCAGACTGAATAGCATCATCATGTACATTTTCCTTATGCCAGTTATTATAGGAAAGCTTCATGTAGTATGCAATAGCGTTTGCGAAACCTTGTTTCTTTTCAGGGTTTTCTTCCTGCAAAGCCTTATTAATAACTACTTCAATATTTTTTCCAAGATGATTATAGCGGGGATAGCGCTTTGGATAAGGTAAACGTTCTGGTTTTGCTTTCAGCGACTCCCTTGTAGGAATAGGATAGGGGCTGTCAACATCCAGTTTAAAATCAGAAATCAAAAACAGATGATCCCATAATTTATGACGAAAATCTTCCACGTTTTTCAGGTGAGGGTTTAAAAAGCCCATCAGTTCAATAGCTACATGTGCCTGCTCCTGCCGTTTTTGACGATCCTCAATGGTTATAATATAATCAACCATTTTCTGAATATGTCTTCCGTACTCACGAATGGTTAAATGATTTCTTGTTCTGTTGTATTCCATAATACTTGATAATAGCAAATGTAAGCAAAGGGTTGAGACAAAAAGCTGCACTGTTTAGGGGGCAGCTGGTTCCAGTGGTAAACTATGACTATCGAAAAACTTACTGTTTTACTATTTTTTCTGTTGAAATATCACCGCCATCGATGATCTGTAACAGATACATACCACTGTTGAGTGACCCGGTTTGTAATACATTGAAACCGGATGTTGTGCGGCCATTTGCCAATGCACGACCACTCATGTCAACAATACGCCAGTTGTAAGAACCGTTGCTGTTGAGGGCAATTTCATTTTTGCTGATAATATTTGTTACTACATCCACTTTTGACTGACCACCTACTTCACGCAGTGCTACTACATTTGAGTAGTACTTTAATTGTGAAGCGGTAGTTACCAGTAAGCGGTAGTAGATTGTTTTCTTTTCTGAAGGCACATGGCTATAGCTTGTGCTGTTGCTGTTTACATCCAGCATAGTGCTGAAGCCCATGCCGTTTGTTGATGATTCAATAACAATTGATTCAATTGGTTCATCGGCAATGATGTTCCAGTTTAACTCATGTTTATTGTTGTTTGCTTTTCCGTTCAACTTCATGCTTTGTACAGGCAGTGTTGAAGGAAGCGCTGCGCCACTCACAACATAATCGCCCAGCATACCATAGTTCGATACGTTTGAGTTGGCAACGTTATTTAAACGGAGGTAATAAGTGCCTGCAGTCATAAAACTGTCTACAGAAACACCAAGTGAATTTGGTGGATTATAGCTGTTGATGGTATTTCCTCTTGAGTCAAGGATCGTGAGTTGCATATCAACATTTGGTTTTGTTGTTCCGCTTGTTGATGGATTAGCAGCAATCTGGAAACGAGTATCAGAGCTGATATCAATCCGGAAAATGTCAATATCACTTGATGAGTTGATTTCGCTGCTGATATTAAAACCTGTTGCCGGCTGGTTATTTGCAGTTGTTGTAGTTGACATAGGTAATGCGGTTGCTGTACGGGTAGTATTACCAACCAAGTCTTCTTTAAAACCAAAGCCGTTATCTGTGCTACCCAAAATTGCTAAATCGTCCTGCAATTTGCTGCAGCCTTGTGTAGTAGTACCCTTGTGCCAAAGCGTTAATGTTTTGCCATAGCTGTTACCCATAATTGGTGCCCAGCTTGTAGGCGATCCGTTTGTACCGGTACCTGGGTTGTATTCATAAACGAAGTTACAGTTAGCATCATAGTATGTCTGGTGATTTAAACCAAGCGTGTGGCCTGACTCATGTGAAGATGCTTCACCAACATTTTTTTCGTTGTAGTTTAAGAGGTTTGCAAAAACAAACCCTGGAATTTCCATACCCCAACGGAATGAATTAAGATAAGCTACACCGCCAGCGCTACCGTACCAGCTGCTGTACGCCGTAATAATTATGCGCTGTCTTTTGTTAAGAGGAGCTGCAAAATACACTGTTGAGTCAGTGGTGATGTTCAGGTTAAAGGGACTGAAATCTTCTGCTACCTGATAAAAGGCGGTAATGATTTTTGCTTCAGTAAGCCCTGAAGGTGTAGCATAAAAAGTTTGCCCACCATTCCAATAAGGAGTACTTACTGTGTGTCCGTCGAAATCAAGGAAAATAGTGGCTTGAGCAGTAGGGTTGCTGTTCAGTTTAGGCACCTGTGCATAAGCTGTTTGAGCTGCTGCTGCAAATAGAGCAACAATACTCAGGATGAGTGTACGAGTCATAGTATTGGATTTTATAAAGGAATAAATCTACCTGCTGGAACAAGTATTTTTTAGTCTGCAATCATGTGTGAAACCTGTTTTCTGTTCCAGTTATAGGAACCGGTAACAGGATCTTTTTCCATCATCATCATATCGCTGTGTTTCTGGCTCATCATAATACCACGGTATGTAGTGGTATTATCAGCTAATGTGATTTTTGAAATGGAAAGAATAAGACCAGGCCGATCTGTTGATTGAATAGTAACAGTGGTAAGACCAGGTGCATCGCTTGTAATAGCAGATACTTCGCCTTTAAAACGGAAACCATTTGTTACAAACAGATCAACTTTCTGATTCAGGCGGGCATTCATTACATCACTGATAAAGTTTTGTGATGGTGCAAAACGTGAAGCAACAGCATTGAACATTGCCGGCTTACCATCATGCTTTTGACGTCCTGATTGAAATTGTTGTGAGAAAGAAACAATAGATAATGTACAAAATGCAAGTACAAAGACTAGCTTTTTCATAGAATACGTTTTTAGGATACTGGAATACTGGATTACGAAAACAAATGTATAAGGAAGAATTAAATCACGCAATAGGTGTTTTTGTGTATTCAAAAAATAGACCCCGCTGGAAAGCGGGGTCGTTTACCCAAAATCCACATTGTAAAACCATCAATGTATCCTGACTCTTCCCTGTTGCGAAAGAATTATTTTTAAATTATAAAGCATTAATATGCAAATGTTTATAATGTTATTGTTTTTTAAAAGAACATCTAATAAATAGCAATTACTGTTCCAAACTTTTACAGGGCCAAGATTATTTTTTTTGCTTTAAAAGTATTTCGAAAGATTAAGTGAAACTGCTTAAAAGTTCAACCGTATTTTCCGCAATTTCAACATCAAACAGTTAGCTACAACATTAACACAAGTCAATACTGATGATAAAAGTATAAACAAAAAATTTAATATCCTATCGTACTTTGTATGAATAAATGCTTGGGAAATCAACGTTTTTTCAATTCGCAATTTTCTATTCTTGTTGAACAAATTCACTGTGTTTTAATCTCATAGTTTCACGCCTACCTTTGCAACTCTCTTATGGTGATTGCAATTAACACAAAAGCGTTGCTTCAGGGCAAATTAGAAGGTTATGGATATTATATACAGGAGATATTCTCCCGTATTGCAATACAACATTCTGATCATCAATTTTACTTTTTATTTGACCGCCCTTTTGCAGAAGAGTTTATTTATGCTTCAAACATCCATCCTGTTATAGTAAAGCCTGAGGCAAGATTTCCGTTAGCCTGGAACGTTTGGTATAACTGGGTGCTTCCCAGAGTTTTAAAAAAAATCAAAGCCGATGTTTTTGTGAGCCCCGATGGATTTTGTTCAATCAGAACAAGTGTACCTCAGTGCCTTGTTGTACACGACCTTGCTTTTTTGCATTATCCTGACTTCATTCATAAATCACATCTGCGTTTTTATAAAAAAAACACGGGAAGGTTTTTAAAGAAAGCAAAAGTAATTGCTACAGTTTCAGAGTATTCCAAGCAGGATATTGTTACACAATACAACATTGATCCGCAAAAAATCCATGTCACTTATAATGCGGCCCATGCTGTTTTTCAGCCACTTACATACGATGAGCGGGAAGCTGTGAAAGAACAATACACAAATGGCAATGAGTATTTTATATACACAGGTTCCATCCACCCCAGAAAAAATCCCATTAATCTGCTAAAGGCGTTTTCAAAATTCAAGAAGCGTCAACGCAGTAATATGAAACTGCTGTTGGTTGGCAGGCTGGCATGGAAAACAGAAGAATTTACAAAGCTCCTTTCCACTTTCAAGTTTAGGAATGATGTTGTACTGACAGGTTATCTTGACCAACAAGAGCTCAGCAAAGTAGTTGCATCGGCTTATGCGCTGATCTATCCTTCTTTTTTTGAGGGTTTTGGTGTGCCGCCACTGGAAGCGTTACAATGCGGAGTTCCGGCAATTGTTTCAAATAACAGTGCGTTGCCTGAAGTGGGCGGTGAAGCTTATTTGTATATTGACCCTGCCAATGTTGATGATATGGCTGATAAAATGATGTTGATTTATAAAGACGAAGCGTTGAGGGCACGGCTGATAGAACGTGGAAAACTTCAGTTGCAGAAATTCAGCTGGGATGCTGCTGCTGAAAAAATGTGGAACTGTATAGAACTGGCTGCCAAAACTGAATAACCTACCTTTGCCGCACAATTTTTTATATGCATAAGAGTAATATAACCATTGATGTTTATTTAGATGAGCAGAAAGTGCCGGAGCAGATAAAATGGAAAGCAAGCGACAGCAGTGCAGATATGGAGCAGGCTGCTAAAGCAATGATGCTTGCATTTTGGGATGGTGCTGATAAATCTGCGTTGCGTATTGACCTCTGGACAAAAGATATGATGGTGGATGAAATGGCCGATTTTTATTACCAGTTGTTAATGACAATGGCCGATACATTTAACCGTGCCACCAACCAGCCCGAAATAACTGCAGATATGAAAGCATTTGCAAAAGATTTTATGGAAAAATTCAGAAAAGAACAGCTTAAACAAAACCAGTAATAATTATGAGCCTGGAACAAAATATTATGGCCCACATGAAAGAGGCCATGAAAGCAAAAGACGAAGCCGCTTTACGTGGTTTGCGTGCTATTAAAGCAGCAATTCTTCTTGCCAAGACATCGGGAGGAAGTGGGGAAATAACTGCTGATGATGAAATTAAACTCCTGCAGAAACTGGTAAAGCAACGCAAGGACTCATTAGACATTTTTCAGCAGCAGAACAGGACCGATCTTGCACAAAAAGAAGAAGAAGAGATAGCTGTAATTGAAAAGTTTTTACCCAAGCAGCTTGATGCAGAAGAACTGAAAACCATTATTGCGGGAATTATTGCAGAAACCGGTGCAGCATCACCTGCAGATATGGGTAAGGTAATGGGTGTTGCCAGTAAACAGCTTGCAGGCAAGGCCGATGGTAAAACCATTAGTGCTGTGGTAAAAGAGCTTTTAAGTAAATAAAATGATCATTGACATCATTGTATTGATTGCTGTTGCGCTTGCAATTATTAAAGGATTGCGCAGTGGTCTTATTGTTGCTGTGTTTTCCATTATTGCCTTTGTAATAGGTCTTGTGGCAGCACTAAAACTAAGCACCGTTGTGGCTGCATGGCTGGCAGAATCAACAAACATCAGTACACAATGGTTGCCCTTTATTGCTTTTGCTGCTGTGTTTTTTTTAACGGTATTTGCAATAAGGGCAGTAGCAAAGCTCATTGAAAAAGCGGTTGATCTTGCCTGGTTGGGCTGGGCAAATAAACTTGGCGGTGTGGCAGGTTACGCACTGTTATATCTGCTTATTTTAAGTGTGCTGTTTTTTTATGCAGCACAAATGAAATTGTTTGCAGAAGAAACCATTGCAGAGTCACGCACATACAATTTTATTCAACCACTGGGCCCAACAGTAATTGATGCTGTTGGCGCAGTACTACCCATATTCAGTAACATGTTTACACAGCTTGAAAACTTCTTTGAAAAGCTAGGTACACAGATGAAGCCATAACAATGGCAACTTGTAACTGAATTACAATTTTTCACACAAATCAACTATTTTAGCAATTAACAACTGTTATTTGCTGCCAGTAATGAACTACGAAATTATACAGGAAGGAAAGTTTAAGTATATCGAAGCAGGCGAAGGTGAGCCGCTCATGCTGCTGCATGGGTTATTTGGCGCATTAAGTAACTTCAAAGATCTTATTGACTTTTTCAGCAAACGAAACAAAGTGGTGGTTCCCATGCTGCCTTTGTTTGATCTTGATCTGCTGCACACAACAGTGGGCGGATTGGAGAAGTATGTACAGAAGTTTATTGAATTTAAAGGCTATGAAAATATACATCTGCTGGGCAATTCATTGGGTGGCCATGTTGCGTTAGTGCATGTATTAAAGCATCCGGAAAGAATCAAATCACTTATTCTAACAGGCAGTTCAGGCCTTTTTGAAAACGGCATGGGCGATTCATATCCCAAGCGTGGTGATTATGAATATATCCGTAAGAAAACGGAAGTAACATTCTACGATCCGGCAATGGCAACCAAAGAATTGGTTGACGAGGTTTATGATATTGTGAACCAGCGCTTAAAGGTGATCAAGGTAATTGCTTTGGCAAAGAGTGCTATCCGCAATAACCTAGGTGATGAGCTGAAAGAAATAAAAACCCCAACCTTGTTGATATGGGGAAACAATGATACCATCACGCCTCCATTTGTTGGGAAGGAGTTTAATAAGCTTATTCCTAATTCAGAACTACACTTCATTGATAAATGCGGTCATGCTCCAATGATGGAACGACCGGATGAGTTTAACGAAATATTAAACGGGTTCCTGACAAAGCTGAACACTCCGGTTCCCGTCTAACGAAGAAAGAACATGAAAATGACAGCCGCCGAGCTTATATCAAATCATATACCCACACTTCAAACCACCAATACGGTTCGGCAGGCTTTGGATTGGATGCGGGATAACCGCACTACGGAATTACCTGTTGTAAAAGATCAGCAGTATATGGGGCTTGTGTATGAAGATGATGTGGAAGATGAAGAAGAAACGGCTACTATTGAATCTTTTCTTCATAATGGATTGCCCGTTAAAATAAATCCTTCTGATTTTTTTCTTGTGCCACTGAAGATCATGCATCAGCAAAAGCTGAGTATGTTGCCTGTGGTGAAAGAAGATGGAGAACTGATGGGCGTAATTACAAGAGAGGATCTGCTGCAGGCAGCATCGCATTATAATGCAGCAACTATCCCGGGTGGCATTATTATTTTGCAAATGCAGCCCAACAGCTTTTACATTTCTGAAATAGGCCGTATTGTTGAATCGAACAATGCAAAGATCATTCACCTCAATACATGGAATGATGTATCAACAGGTGAATTGATGGTAGCCATTAAAGTAAATAAGAACGATATACAGGATATTCTCTCCTCGTTTGAACGCTACGAGTACAATGTGATCCAGTATTTTGGCGAAAACCTCACAGAAGAAGAATTGCGTTTAAACTACGATCACCTCATGAACTATCTTAACATATAGTTTTTCAGGCAGCTCCCTTTTTCTGCTTATTTCATAGTACATTTAAAATCCTGTCTTTAACAGAAAACTATTATGCTGCCCAAACAGTTTCATACTATTAGCCTGATCATACTACTGCAGTTAATGATGGGGTATTTGTATGCGCAGCCTTCTGTTACACTTGAAAATGCAAAAGAAAAACTGCGGAGCATCATCCGGCAATTTCCCGATTCAACAGAATTTGTAGTACGATCGGTTACTGTTGGCGGTTATAAAAAAACAAAGGAATACATTGTACTTCGTGAAGTTCCTTTTAAACAAGGCTCCAGAATTTTTACAGGCCAGTTGGAGGAAATGATCGAGCAGGGAAGAGTAAATGTATCAAACACCCAATTGTTTCTTGAGGTAATACCAAGCATACAATCGTGGGATGAACGACATGTAGATATTCATTATGAAGTAAAAGAACGTTGGTATCTTTTTCCTTTCCCGTATTTCAAATTGGTTGACCGCAATCTTAATCAATGGCTGGTGGAACAGGAAAGAAGTCTTGAGCGGGTGAATTACGGATTGAAACTGAATTGGGATAATGTATCGGGCCGCAGAGATAAACTCAACTTTAATTTCATAAACGGGTACACCCGTGAGTACTCCATTTTTTATGAACAACCTTATGCCGATAAGAAACTGGAAAAAGGATTTCTTGCAAGTGTTTATTTTAAGCAATCGAGGCAAATGGTGTATGCAACAGACAGTAACAAGCAGGTCTTCTTTCCGGTAAACAATAACCAGATCAATGAGTTTGTGCGAACAACATTCAGAGCAGAGGCGGGATACTCAATCAGGAAAGGAGTGAACCATCGCCATACCTTTCGTCTTAGTTATATAAACGAATCAATACCTGACACCATCAACAGGCTTATTGCCAACAATTCGCTCAAAGGGTTTCTCCCATATTTTAACGATAACAGAACCAGCCAGCAGTTTGGCGAGTTCACTTATACATACCAATACTATAATGCAAACAATATTGTGTACCCCTGGAAGGGATTTATTTTCAGCGGTGCATTTACACAGCGTGGTTTGGGAATAAAGGGAATGAACCTTTGGCAATTTTCAGGAAAGGCAGGAAAATTTTTTCAACTCACAAAAAAAACATCTGCTTCAGCAGTTGGTTATTACTTAGTAAAGGTGCCCTTCAAACAACCAATGTATAATATGACAGCATTGGGTTATGGCGATTGGTTTATGCGTGGTCTTGAGTATTATGTAATTGATGGTGTGCAGGCAGGAATTTTTAAAGGAACAATCAGGCAGGAGATACTGAACCTGAATGTGCCGACTTTCATTATAAAAAATGAGAAGTACAAAAAAATTCCTTTCAAGATCATTGCAAAAGTTTATGGCGATATTGGTGCCAGTCATTTACCGGCCTACACAAACAGCATTTTAAACAACCGGTTTCTATATACATACGGTGCAGGTATTGATGTGTTGAGCTATTATGATTTTATAGCACGCTTTGAATATTCCTTCAATCAGTTGGGGCAAAAGGGATTATTTTTACATGTGCGCAGAGATTTTTAAATAGTAACTGAGTATTTAATACAACAATTTATTAGAAGCAATTGAAACTGTTTTCAAACAGGCAATAACAAACAGAACACATGAAAGTAGCCATCTACAGCCGGGTGTTTGAATCTGACCAGACAGAAGATATCCAACGTTTATTACATGAATTAAAGGCAAATAATATCCAGGTGCTTGTATACCGTGGGTTTTATGAACAAATAAAACATTCTGTTCAGTTTGATGAAGAGCCCCTCTTGTTCCATTCATCTGAAGATCTTGATGATTCATTAGAATGTATGATCAGTCTTGGTGGCGATGGCACGTTACTGGATACGGTAACAATGGTGCGTGATCAGCCCATACCGTTACTGGGCATCAATTTTGGCAGGTTGGGATTTCTGGCAAGCATTGGCCGGGAAGAGCTGGAATCGGTAGTAGCATCATTAAAGAACCACACGTATGTGGAAGATGAACGTACCCTTATACACCTCGATAGTAATATGCCGCTTTTTGGCGATACACCTTATGGGTTGAATGAGTTTGCCATTCACAAACTCGACACTTCATCCATGATCAAAATACATGCATACCTTAATGGAGAGTTTTTAAACAGCTATTGGGCCGATGGACTGATAGTAGCCACACCAACAGGCTCAACAGGTTATTCGCTGAGCTGTAATGGTCCTGTAGTGTTCCCCGATTCCGGCAGTTTTGTAATTACACCTGTTTCTCCACATAATTTAAATGTGCGCCCTATTGTTGTGCCAGATAACAATATCATTTCATTTGAAATTGAAGGCCGTACCGATAGCTTTCTTTGCACACTTGATTCAAGAAAAGAGATCGTGCAGAAAACAATACAGCTGGCAGTAAAGAAAGAAGACTTTACCGTAAGCCTCATCCGCTTAAACGAAAACAACTTTTTACAAACATTACGCAACAAGTTGTCCTGGGGGCTCGACAGAAGAAACTGATGTCTGAAATCGGACACACATAGCCCGGTAAGTTTCTCACTTATAAAAACATGCATTTCCGGCACATGAAAACCCTGATATTTGCGTTATTACTGTTTTGAGAACTGATATGCTGATGAAAAAATTGTTTATTACCCTTGCGTTGCTCCCGTTGTGTATTGCCCCTTTACTTGTTCGTGCCCAGTATGATGGCTACAAACATGAAGGAGAATTTGGTTTTCAGTTAGGTGCAGCTCATTATTTTGGTGACCTTAATCCAAACAAGCGACTGAACCGGCCCAAAATTGCCGGCGGTGTTTTCTTCCGCAAGCAGATAAATGATTATGTGGCAGTTCGTATTGGTGCCAACTTTGCTCAGCTTGGTTACAGTGATATTTATGAAAAGAAGAATGAGTTTCAGATGAGACGGAATCTCAGCTTCAACACAAATTTGTGGGAAATCATGCTGCAGGGCGATTTTAATTTCTTTCGTTTCAACCCAACAAACCCTAATCATCGTTTCACTCCTTATATTACATTTGGCGCAGGTGTTATTAATTACGACCCCTATGCATACCTGAACGATGCAAAATACTTTCTTCGCCCCCTTGGTACCGAAGGCCAGGGGTCTGCCGCTTATCCTGATCGTAAACTTTATTCAACTACAGCAATGGCTATTCCTGTGGGTGTGGGTCTTAAATATGCATTGAACGATAAAACCAATATCAACTTTGAAGTGGGTTATCGTTTTACTACCACAGATTTTATAGATGATGTGTCGGGCACTTATGCAGGTCTTGCTACATTTCCTGCAGGTTCACCTGCTTCTTTTCTGCAAGACCGTAGCTATGAAACCGGCGCACCCATTGGCGTTGCTGGAACACAGCGGGGTTTTAGCGGCCAGCGTGATCAGTATATTATGGCAACCATCGGGGTTACCTTCAGCATTACGTCTTACAGATGCCCTACTTCAAACTAAGGTAAACCCTTGCTTCTGCTGTATTTCCATGGATTAAACTTCTGTTTTTCCTTATTTCATGCGGGTTTGACGGCATCACCAAATTTTTGATGCAAAATTTTTACTGAAAATCAGTTTGTTGCAAAAGTGTAATGAAAAATACTCTTGTATTTCTTTGGTAGTGTGGGTGAAGCCTGCCTACCTTTGCGACCCGTTCCAAAAAACGGGATTTTTCTAATAACCACGGGATGGCGTGGTAAAAATTAAATACAATGAGCAAATTACATTTCACTACGAAGCATGCGAACGAGGCTACCGTGCAACGTAACTGGTACGTTGTGGACGGCACCAATCAAACCGTTGGACGCATGAGTTCAAAGATTGCTGCGATCCTTCGTGGCAAAAACAAAGCCTATTACACTCCTCACGTTGATTGCGGCGATTACGTAATCATCATCAACGCTGAGAAAGTAAAATTCACCGGTGATAAAATAAACTACAAAGAGTACCAAAACTTCAGTGGTTATCCTGGTGGTCAGAAAATTGAAATCGCTAAGGACCTTCTGCGTCGTCGTCCGGAAGTGGTATTGGAGCGTGCAATTAAAGGCATGTTACCGAAGAACCGTCTTGGCCGCAAAATGTACAAGAAGTTGTTTGTATACGCTGGCGATAAACACGCACACATTGCACAACAACCTAAAGAACTGAAGTTCTAATCATTTTCAAATTTTCAAATTTTCAAATTCCTTATAAATGGAAAAGCAAAAAAACGCAGTTGGTCGCCGTAAAGAAGCCATTACCCGTGTGTTTATCAGCAAGGGTAACGGAAACATTACTGTGAACGACAAAAACTACAAAGAATATTTCAGCTTGGTTTACTTACAAAACCAGGTAGAAGCTCCTTTAAAAACAATTGAATCATTAGATAAGTTTGATGTTAAGATCAACGCTAATGGTGGTGGTATTAAAGGTCAGGCAGAAGCAGTGAAACTGGGCATTGCCCGTGCTTTGCTGGAAGTGAATCCTGAATATCGTCCTGTATTGAAAGCTGCAGGTTTACTGAAGCGTGATCCACGTGGTGTTGAACGTAAGAAATTTGGTAAGAAGAAAGCTCGTCGTAGCTACCAGTTCTCTAAACGTTAATATAGTTTATGGTTGTGGGTTTGTGGTTTATTGTTAAACCACTTTCCCCCGGCCAAACAAGAAACAAGAAACAAAAAACGATAAACAAATTATAATGGAAAATAACACTTCATTACAACAGCAATTACTCGAAGCAGGTGTACACTTTGGTCACCTGAAGAAGAAGTGGAATCCCAAGATGTTACCTTACATCTTTGCTGAAAAGAAAGGTATTCACATCATTGACCTCAACAAAACTGTTGAAGGTTTGCAGGAAACTGCAGCTGCTATGAAACAACTGGCTCGCAGCGGTAAAAAAATCATGTTTGTTGCTACCAAAAAACAAGCAAAGGAAATTGTTACCGAATGCGCACAAAAAGTAAACATGCCTTATGTAACTGACCGTTGGTTAGGTGGTATGTTAACAAACTTCAACACTGTTCGTAAGAGCGTAAAAAAAATGCAGAGCATTGAAAAAATGCTGAACGACGGTTCTTTTGACAGCATTACAAAGAAAGAGCGTTTGCAATTAAGCCGTGATAAAGAAAAAATGGAAAAAGTATTGGGCGGTATCGCTAACATGAGCCGTGTACCTGCTGCTTTGTTCCTTGTTGATATCGGTCACGAACATATTGGTTTGGCTGAAGCAAAACGCTTAGGCATCACTACATTCGGTTTGGTTGATACAAACTGCGATCCGAATAAAGTAGATTACTTTATTCCGGGTAATGATGATGCTACAAAATCTATTGCTATCATCACCCAATACCTTACTGCAGCTATTGCTGAAGGTTTAGCAGAACGCCAGGTTGAAAAAGAAGAAGATGAAACAGAAGAAGTAGAAGACAAAGGCGCTAAGTTCGACGAAGGTGAAGAAGGTGGTCGTGGTGACAGAGGCGGACGTGGTGGCAACCGTGGCGGTGGCCGTGGTCCTGGTGGCAATAACGCTGGTGGTCCTGGTGGAGCTCCCAAGCGTCGTGTACCAAGCACACAAAAGCGTACTTCTGCAAGATAATTTCTGCAGAAAGTAAGTCCTTGAGAAATTAACCATCTCATAAAATAAAAATGCTTTCTGCTTAAGTTGAAACATGAACTTTTGCAGAAAGCATTTTACAATAAAACCGATTTTAAATTTTCAAATTTTATAAAATGTCAACTGTAACAATTAGTGCACAGGATATTAATAAACTCCGCCAGGCAACTGGTGCGGGTATGATGGATTGCCGTAAAGCGTTAACTGAAACAAACGGTGATTTTGAAGCAGCAATCGACTGGTTACGTAAGCAAGGCCAGAAAGTGGCAGCAAAGCGTAGCGACCGTGAAGCAAAAGAAGGTGTGGTAATTGCACAAACAAGTGCAGATAACAAAGTTGGTTATGTAGTATGCATCAGCTGCGAAACAGATTTCGTAAGTAAGAATGCAGACTTCGTAGCATTTGCACAATCAATTGCTGATGCTGCTGTAGCAAATGATGTAAAGAGTGTTGATGAACTGAATGCTGCTGAAGTAAACGGTGCAAAAGTTGCTGATCTTATTAACGACAAATTGGCTGCTATCGGTGAAAAAATCGGTGTAAGCAAGTTTGAGCGTATCGAAGCTCCTTATGTAGCTTCTTACATTCACGGTGCATACCGCATGGGTGTATTGGTTGGTTTAGATAAAGAAGCTGCTGATGCTGGCAAAGATGTGGCCATGCAAATTGCAGCTATGAACCCTGTAGCAGTTGATGCTGACAGTGTTCCTGCTGATGTAGTAGCACGTGAAAAAGACATCATCATGGACTTGATGAAACAAGATCCGAAAATGGCTGGCAAACCTGAAGAAATGATCGCTAAGATCGCTGAAGGTAAAATGAATGCGTTCTTTAAAGAACAAACTTTATTAGCTCAGGCTTTCGTTAAAGATGCTTCTAAGAGTGTTGCTGATTACCTGAAAGCTTCAGGTGATGTGAAAGTAACTTCATTCAAGCGTGTTGCGTTAGGTTAATTAATTCCTTCGCTTAAATAAATAAGAAAGCCCTCGTGAAGAGGGCTTTCTTATTATCATCTGTATTTTATATTAACGCCATCCTCCACCTAATGATTTGTACAACTGAATGGAATTGAACAGTTGCAGCTTTTTTGTTTCCACCAGTTCAAGTTTTGCTTTTAACGTATTTTGCTGTGCATACAATACTTCAAGGTAAGTTGCCCGTCCTGTACGGAACAACTCCTGCGACACCTGGATGGATTGTGAAAGTGCATTTGTTTCTTCCGTTTTCAAGCGATATACATTCTGCAGATTGTCGGCACGCATTAAACTGTTATACACTTCGGTATATGCCTGCACAATATTTTTACTGTATTGATACAATGCTTCCTGTTGTGAAGCTGTGGCTGTATTGAAGGCTGCTTGAATTCCTGCACGATTGATAAGTGGTGCGGTCAACCCACCCACAATACTGTATGCAAGAGAATAAGGCGTTTGAAACAAGAGATCAGGACGAAAAGCCTGGTATCCAATGCCGGCTGTAATGTTCAAAGATGGATAGAATGCAGCTTTGGCTGCAGCAACATCTGCTTTTGAAGCAGTAACAAGCAACGCTGCCTGTCGTATATCAGGCCGGTGTTCAAGCAAAGCAGAAGGTATACCTGCATTGATCTT
Organism: uncultured Lacibacter sp.; assembly: GCF_946479605.1. Next base: position 718 of record NZ_CAMLGT010000010.1, on the reverse strand, counting down.
TGTTGTGAAAGCCTGGTTGCTGAAGGTTGTAGTTCTGTTTACTTTTTGAGGTAACTTTCCTGCAAGCAGATTGATCCTGCTTTCTGTTTCAACAACCTGTTGTAACAAATTCAAACGGAATGCCTGCAGATTGATCAGTTGTGCTTCAAATTGTTTTACCGCAAGCTCATTTAGCACAGCTGCTTCTTTTTTTGCTTTCGCCACTTCAAAAGCGGTTTGCTGCAATGCAATGGTTTCATCAATGATTCGAATGGTTTCATCAATGGCCTGTAACTCGTAGTAAGCCGACGCAAGATCACTTACTAGATTTGTAAGTATAAGATTGCGTCCTTCTGAACTTGCAAGGTAGCGTGACATTGCCGCCTTCTTCCTGTTTTTTAATTTACCCCACAGATCAATTTCCCAGCTCGATTGCAGACTTGGAAAATAGTCGGGCAAATTTGTTGGCACCATTTTGCCAGGTAACATATAAGTGCTGGCATTGCCTGCACCATCCATCGTGTACAAACCATATCGACGTAAGGCAGCACTGGCCGATGCATCTACTTTTGGTTTTAATGCGCCTTTGCTGATCAATAATTCAGATTGTGCTATACGAATACGTTGCAGGGCTATCTGAAGATCGAAGTTGTTATTGATGGCTGTATCGATCAATTCACGTAAGTAAGGATCATTCATTAATTGCTGTGCACTTAACAATGCGCTGTTACTGCTGTCT
>NZ_CAMLGT010000009.1 GCF_946479605.1 uncultured Lacibacter sp. | reverse complement strand
AAGGATTGATACATCTGCAACAACTGCCCAATCTGCAAACGCTCAACTTAGTTGGCACAGCTGTTACTGCCAATGGCTTGATGCAGTTAAAGGTAAATAAACAGTTGCAGTCAGTTTACATTTACCAATCTGCAGTTGATAAAAAAGAATATGCCGCACTGAAAACTGCATTTCCTCAAACAATACTTGATACCGGAGGATACAGCGTACCAACTCTTGCAGGCGATACAACCGTGTTTACAAAGCCTCAGCAATAAGCTGATCACAATTTTAATTAAAGGAACGAACACAACCGGTTGTTTATGCAAAGCCTTTAGGTATTTCGCTTTTTGTCTGTGTTTGCTTTTCTCTTTTTATTCAAATATTCCGAAGGAAGCATATTGAACTTTGCTTTGAATGATTTTGCAAAATAGTTAGGTGTAGAGAAGCCAACGGTGTATGCTATTTCTGCAATGGTCAATTCGCTTGTCTCCAGTAACTGTGCAGCCTTATCAAGTTTTACCGATCTGATAAATTCTACCGGTGTCTGCCCGGTAAGTTCAAGAAGTTTACTATAAAGTGTACTTCTGCTCATGCCGACATGTTTACTTAAGGTTTCAACAGACAGTTGTGTGTCGGTAAGATTATCTTCAATATAAAGAACAATTCGCTGAATGAGTTTATCAGCAGATGATTCCACTTCAACTTTTTTTGGAACTACTTCAACTCTTTTTGAATAGGTGTTCCTGAGTGTGTCATTTAAAACCAAAAGGTTTTTAATTTTTGCATTCAGCACTTCAAAGTTAAACGGCTTTGTAATGTAGTCGCTTGCACCCGTCTGCAACCCGGTGATCTGATTTTTTTCTTCTGTCAATGCAGTTAACAGAATAACAGGAATATGCCCTGTCCGTTTATCTGCTTTGATCTTTTTACACAACTCAATACCATCCATGTGCGGCATACTGATGTCGCTTACAATTAAATCGGGATGCACCGCCAATGCTTTTTGCCAGCCTTCCAAGCCATTGGTCGCTTCAATTACTTTGTATTGCAAACGAAGATTTTCTTTCAGATAAAACCGGAAATCATCATTGTCTTCTACCAACAAAACAGAACGTATAACAGCATTATTCAGCACCGGCTTTTCTTCAACTGCGGATTCTTCTGCATCAGGAGTTTCAGTTACAGTTTCAACAGCTAAAGAAAGCTCCTGTTGTTTTGTTGTTCCAGGTATTGCCAACTCTTTGTAAGGAATCTCAATAATGAAGGTGCTGCCTTTCTCCGGTTCACTTTTTACTGCAATTGTTCCTCCATGCATTCTTACAAATTCTTTGGTAATCGATAAACCAATACCGGAGCCCTGGTTAAGAACGGAAGCAGCTGTTGTATTTTGGAAAAAGCGTTCAAAAATCACTTCCTGTTTATCGTAGGGAATGCCAATGCCGGTATCGCAAACTTTTATTACAATAACAGAGTTGTCATTATGATCATTGCCTTCCTGCTTTTCAATTTCAAGACTGATTGTGCCGCCTTCCAGTGTAAACTTGAAAGCGTTTGATAAAAGATTAAACAGAATGCGTTCTGTTTTATCGGGATCAAAAACGGTATAAAATTTCTCTACATTACTTGCAAAGGAAAAATTGATTTTCTTCCGTTCAGACAGATCAAGGAAAGAATCAAACACTTCTTTCAGGAAAGCAATCAGGTCACCTTCCTTTGTTTGTAATTTCAACTCCTGTTCTTCCATTTTCCGGAAGTCGAGCAGTTGGTTTACAAGGTTTAGCAAACGCTTGCCGTTTCGCTTGATCATATTCAGCTGAACACGGAGCGTATTATCTTTTTCCTGTTCAATGAGACTATCTACCGGGCCAAGTATCAGCGAAATAGGTGTCCTGAATTCGTGGCTGAGGTTTGTAAGAAATTTCAACTTTAACTGGTCCAGTTCATGAATGCGTTCTGCCTCTTTACGTTCCTGCTCTGCACGAAACCCTTCCTGCTCAAGTTGAAACTTACGCCTGATTTTTTCAATCCCTCTATGTCGTAAATAAATTAAAGCACCCGCAACAAGCAAAGTATAAAAGACGTAAGCATAAATGGTTCGCCAAAAAGGAGGGCGAACATATATTTTTATGGATGTTCCTTTTGTATTCCACACTCCGTTATTATTACTAGCCCTGACACGGAAAACATAATTGCCGGGAGAAATATTGGTGTACGAAACAGTTGAAGCATTGCCTATGTTGATCCAGTCTTTATCAAATCCTTCCAGTTTGTATTCATACTGGTTTTGTTCTGGGGCTGTATAATTTAACCCCACAAAAGACAGCGCAAAGCTTTGTTTGTAATCAAGTGTTATTTTACTGGCTGTGGTAATATTTTCTTTTATAGGCCCGCTTTCCGATGGGACAACGGACCTGTTGGATATTTTCAGATCGGTAATAATAACAGGTGGTATGGTTTTATTCTTTTTAAGATTAGCCGGGTTGAAATAATTGAAACCTTCGTGTCCGCCAAAAAACAGATCACCGTTCTGCAGGCGCAGTCCCGATCCAAGAATGAAGGTGTTATGCTGGATACCGTTGTGGTAATTATAGTTATTGATGATTTTTGCTTTCGTATCAAAACTGCTTATTCCTTTGTTTGTACTGATCCACAGTAACCCATTTTTATCTTCAATAATTTTATAGATGTTATTATTGGTCAATCCGTCTTTTTCTGAAAAGGAAATAAATTGCCCGGTTTTCTGATCAAAGAAACCCAATCCACCTCCAAATGTTCCAGCCCAGATGTTTCCATTTCTGTCTTCTAATAAAGTAAGTACTTTATCATTCGGCAACCTGCTGTTTTGTGTTGTGTAAACTTTAAATTTTTTTGAAACAGGATTATAAACTGCAATGCCTCCGCCATGTGTGGCAACCCATATATCAGCATTTTTTGTTTCCACAATATCACGTATGTATGCGTTTACAGGTAAGTTGATATCTGTTGGTAAAGAGGGGCGGGGTGTTAACCTGAATAATGTCTCATTGTTTTTTCCCAAAACAAAAATTCCGTTTCCGTTTGTACCAATCCATTTGTTGCCTTTTCGGTCTTCTTTAATGGAATAGATTTGATTGGAAGCAAGATCTGCCGTTTTTGTTCCCGACAACTTCTGTTCATATTTACCGGAAGAAGGATCATAAATAAAATATCCATCATCAAAGGTTCCGATAAATAATTGACCATTTGTTGTCATGGTCAAAGTCATGATTGTAAGCCGTTTACTTTCAGTACGCTTAGATTTAATATTTATTTGCTGAAATAACTTTGTTCTTGGATCAAACAAGCTGAGACCACCATTATCTGTGCCAACAAAAACACGGCCATCGTTTGCTTCTGCGAATGATGTAACGATAGGTGCATTCAATCCCTGTTTATCAAAAGGGTTGCTTTGTATTAAATTAAACAGGTTCAGGTTTTTATCATATTTGCAAATTCCCCCCAGGAAAGTACCAACCCAGCAAATGCCTTCTTTCGCCAGGTACACATAACGAATACTGTTGCTTGAAAGACCATTCGTGTTGCGTGGATCAAAATTATAACCTGTGGCCGTTTTTGTTTTTGTATCCAGTATGTTCAATCCTTTCGAGGTGCCGATCCACAATTTATTAAAATCGTCAACAGCTATTGAGTAAATATAATTGCTGTTGAGTGTTTGTTGATTTCCTTCAACACGCATGATCCTGGTAAATTGCTTCCCATTGCCGGCTAACAGATTTAACCCGTTACTTGTACCAACCCAAATATTACCTTGTTTATCTTCAGTAATTGCAAGTACATGGTTGCTGCTTAAACTCGATGAATCAAGAGTATTATGCCGGAACGGTATAAGCGAGTTTGTTTCTTTATTATAAAGTAACAACCCGTCGGGGGTTCCGATCCACATACGCTGTTTACTGTCTTTAAACAGTGCATTGCAGGTTTTTGTAAAACGGGAGCCGTTTCCGGGTTTGAAATCGGAAATGCGATGTGTTTTTTTATCCATGATGTTAATACCATCAAAATGGCCGATCCATAAGTTTCCTTCAAAATCGCTGCAGATGTTCATCACTACATTATTTCGGATAGCACCTTCAGCAGGTTTGTGCGGAAAATTTGTGAACGCATCTTTTTTTCGATTGTATAAACTCAATGATCCTCCGCTTGTGCCAACCCATAAATTACCTTCCTCATCCTCGTGCAGGGATAAAATTTCGTTGGCCTGCAAACTGGTGGAATCAGTTGGTTTGTTACGGTAAACTTTAAAGTTGGCGCCATCAAACCTGTCCAGCCCATCGTCTGTGGCAAACCACATGAAACCGTACCTGTCTTTAAGGATTGCATTGATATTGTTTGAAGACAACCCTTCTTTTGTAGTTAACGTAGTAAAATTGATATCCTCTTGTGCTGTTGCCGGCAAAAACAAGGTAAATAAGCATAAGCAGACAAACAGGGTGACTTTATTAATTAACATGTGCTGGCTGCAGGCAATTTTTAAATGATAACATAAGCAGTTATTCCACTGCAACGAACCGGTACGAAACAATGGTTTATTTCAATATGCATCGGCAAAACTGTTTGCCGGAGTTCTTCTTACTCGATTTGACAAGTAGAGTTTCTGTTCCTGATAAACGCTGCTTGTCATCAGAATTTAAAAACAAAATACTCACCAGGTTCAACATAAATCTTTACCAAACGGAGGATTAAGATCTGCATCAAACCACGTTTTTCAACTCAACTCAAAAAACAAATAATAAATGCTAAAGTAAAACTTGTTTGCAAATAAAATGTACAACATTAAACTATCCGAAAAATCAACTTATTGATTTTCAATTAATCTAATCGGTTGCATAAAATCAAAACTAAACATTTGTTCTATAAGTTTCAACAAATGAGCCAGCCCTGGCGAAATGCAAAAATTAGTTTTGATAGGTAATGATTTGAAAAGCTTCAAGAATAGACAGAATTGTTTTCGTTCATCGGGCTTATTTAAATTTTTACGCAAAAAGGCCAGACGAAGTTTTGAAAAAGAAGCAATGCAACAATTGCTTCCTTGAATAAGCCACCGGCTGACCTCTGTTGATACGATTGTTTAGTAAAACATAACCACCCTTAACTAGCTGCTTTGGATTTTGCATAGACTTCTATGTGGGGCCATGGTATGTAGTTAAGGATTACCACTACTGATTGCCATATATGGAAGTTTTAAAAGATTTACAACTACAGATTGCAACGCATGGAGACATCCGGGCTTATCGACAGCTTTACATGCTGCTATCAGACGATCTTCAACATTTTTCCTTTTCGATTACAAAATCCCGTGAAGCTGCTGAAGAAGTAGTGTCTGACGCATTTATTAAGATCTGGCAAATGAGAGGCCAGTTACACGCTGTGGAAAACCTGAAAGCCTACCTGTACACCACCACACGAAACCGATCCCTCAACTACATCGCAAAAAGAGCAAAAGATCCAGTCCGGATTTTGAATGATCTGCCTGATGAAACAATAATGGAAAGGAACAGCCCGGAAGAATTATTAATAGCAAAGGAAACATTTAAAACAATTGATCAGGTAGTGCACAGGCTTCCGGCACAATGCAAAACCGTGTTTCAGCTGGTAAAAGAAGAGGGGCTTAAATACAAAGAGGTCGCTTTGGAGTTGAACATTTCTGTTTTTACTGTACGTAATCAAATGTCAATTGCAACAAAAAAAATCGGTAAGGCACTTTTCTTTAGTGTATCGGAACCAGTTGGCCTGGCAATTTCGAATTAAGCAATAGGTTAACACAAAAAGTAAAGCTGTCTGTGCCGTTACAGTTCATAAACAGATTGAAAAGATAAAACGATCAGGATAAAAGTTTGAAGCGCTTTGGTACATAGTGAAGTCCTGCCTGTCTTTTATGAATGGGTAATTCCCGAATGTTGATAGCACCGCCGGAATAGAGCCTGCTGTTGATGTTTTTAGTGAACAGTTAACGATCATAGCATTCTTGAGGTAATAAGAGATGTTATATGCTTTCATAAACACTGCTTATCCTTCCACAAAGAGCTGCTGTAATTATAAAAATGATTGCTTTAAAATATGGATACTTCCTGAATACAATTTCGCTGCATTTATTATAGCATGTTTTTAAAAACATAAACGAAATCAAGACTTTCTACACATTAAAAAATCAAGTATGAAATGCGTGGTTAAAAACCGGCTGCTAAGGCTAACGATTGCTCTCTGCTGTATTTTATTAACAAGCTTACAAGCGTCGGCACAAGGAAATTCAAGAACAATTTCCGGTACTGTAAAAGATTCTTCAGGGGCGCCGCTTGCCGGAGCTACCATTAAAGTGAAGGGTACAGATATTGCAACCTCCACTGATGTTTCGGGGCAATTCAAAATAACTGTTCCCACAAAAGATAAAATACTTGTGATCAGCTACGTTGGGATGGATGAAATGGAAGTGGCAATATCCAGCCAAACGATCATTGAAGTAAGGCTTGGTATAGCCCGTACAATTTTAGAAGATGTAGTGATTGTTGGTTACGGCCGGCAAAAGAAAGAAAGTGTGGTAGGGGCCATCAGTCAAACAAACGGAAAAGTTCTTCAACGTGCAGGTGGTGTATCAAATATTGGTGCAGCATTAACGGGTAATGTTCCTGGTGTAATCACCATACAGGGTACAGGTATGCCCGGCGCTGAAGATCCACTTATTTATATACGTGGACAGGGAACATGGAACAGTGCAGGTCCGCTCATTTTAGTAGATGGAATTGAACGTTCCATGAACGGCGTTGATATTGGTTCTGTAGAAAGTGTATCTATTTTAAAAGATGCCTCTGCAACGGCAGTATTTGGTGTAAAGGGTGCAAATGGTGTTGTACTCATTACAACGAAAAGAGGTGTGGAAGGCAAAGCAAATATTAATGTAACAGTTAACTCTACTATTAAAGTGCCATCACGTTTGCCTGAAAAGTATGATGCTTACGATGCGTTGACCATCAGAAACATGGCCATTGAACGTGAACTTGGTGTAAGCCCTGCATCATGGCAGGATTATACACCGCAGGCAATCATCGAAAAATACCGCAACCCCGCCAATGCACAGGAAGCACAACAATATCCAAATATTGACTGGCAAGCTGAGTCATTAAAGAAAATGGCAATGGCGCAGAACGCAAACATCAATATCTCCGGCGGTTCAAACTTTGTAAAATATTTTACTTCTGTTGACTTTTTACACGAAGGCGACATTATGAAAATACCCGACAACGGAAAAGGGTATAAGCCGGGCTTCTTTTACGACAGGTTAAATATTCGTGCAAATCTTGATTTTAAATTAACACCTACCACCACCTTATCTTCCAACGTATCTGCTCTTTATGGTAAACGCCAGGATACATGGAGTGGTTTTGAATATTCATGGTACCAGGGTATCTATGGTCTTGCACCCGATCTTTTCTATCCGCAGTATAGTGATGGTTCTTTTGGTTATTATCCACTTGATCCTGTATCAACAAATAATCCATCGCATATTCTTTCAAACAACGGTGTTAGAAATACAAAGACAACACAAATGACCACTGACTTTATCCTTACACAGGATTTAAGTGCACTGCTCAAAAACTTAACGTTCAAAGGTTCTTACTCGTTAGATAATACATTTGTTTCGCAAGGCGGCCAGTTTGATGATGGAAGTGCGATTGTAAAATGGATTGCACCGGACGGAAGAGTGCAATACCGCAACACTGCAGGACCTAACCAGTTTGATTACATCTTACCACAATGGTCTGTAAGACCTGATGCATTCCAGAACGGACAAACAAGAAGAAGACGTGTGTACCAGTTGCAACTCAACCATGCAATAAAACTTGGTAAGCACAACATTACTTCTATGGGTTTATTCATGCGTAATGAAAATGCAGTTGGCAGTTCGTTCCCTGAATTCAGAGAAGACTGGGTATTCAGAACCACTTACAATTATGGCAACAGATATTTTGCTGAAATAAACGGTGCTTATAACGGATCACAACGCTTTGGTCCCGATTACAGATTTGACTTTTTCCCTTCAGCAGCTATTGGCTGGACGATGACCAATGAAAAATTCATGAAGAATATTGACTGGTTATCTTCTTTGAAACTACGTGCCTCTTATGGTTTGGTAGGTAATGATGCGGTTGGTGGAAACTATCTTTATTTAACACAGTGGTCTTACGGCGGCCAGGCACGTATGGGCGATAACAATGCAAACAGTCCTTATGTTTGGTTCAGAGAAAATACAATTGGTAATCCTGATATTCATTGGGAAACTGTGGCAAAGGCAAACCTTGGTATGGATTTCACTTTGTTCAGAGGTCTTATTGAAGGTAGCTTTGAATTTTACAGAGATCATCGTACTGATGTGTTGATCAGTGGTAACCAACGTGCAGTACCTGCTTACTTTGGTGGTACACCACCAACAGCCAACCTCGGTCAAACCATTGTAAAAGGTTATGAAGTTGAGGTGAAGTTTAATAAAGCATTCAACAGGCAGCGTGATATCCGTTTGTGGGGAAATTTTGCCTTTACACATGCAAAAGATGAGATCATTGATCGTGATGATCCGCAATTGTTAGATGATTATCTGAAGCAGGCTGGTTATCAAATTGGTCAGTACAGATCACAACTCCGTGCAGGCTATTACAATACATGGGATGAAGTATATGGCAGCAGCATTGTTGATCAGAACGATAACAATAAACTGCCCGGCAACTTCAACTTAATTGATTTTAATGGCGATGGTGTTATCAACAATTTTGATAACGTACCATATGCTTATCCTGAAAGACCACAAAATACTTACACAGGCAGCATCGGTTTTGATTATAAACGCTTCTCCATTTTTGTTCAGTTTTATGCAGTAAATAATGTAACAAGAAATTTAACACAAACAAACTTTTCTGCTGCATTGAACTCTGTATTTAAACAAGGCGATTACTGGACAAAAGACAATACAGATGCTGTGTCGCCACTGCCACGCTGGAAATCGAGATTATACAGCTACGGCGATTTCTTTAACTACGATGGTTCTTATGTTCGTTTGAAAACAGCTGAAGTTTCTTACACTTTAAATCCATCATGGTTGAAAAGAACAGGCATACAATCAATGCGTGTGTATGTAAACGGTAACAATCTTCTGTTCTGGAGTAAAATGCCCGACGATCGTGAAGCAAACGTTGGTTCCAGCAACTTTTCCGGACAAGGTGCGTACCCAACTGTTCGCCGTATCAACTTTGGCCTTAACCTAAGCTTATAACTGCAAAAGAATTATTTATGACAAAGCATTTTAGTAAGTTAAACTTAGCAGCAAGTGCATTGCTGATCATCTTAAGTTTGGTTTCCTGCAAAAAATATTTAGACAGACCGCTTGATGCAAACATTTCGGAGAAAGATGTATTCACCAGTTTCCGGGCCTTCCAGGGTTTTACAGAAGAACTGTATGCATGTTTGCCTGACATGTCGAAATCTACCTGGAACAATGAATGGAATATGGGTGATGATATGTTGTCTACAACCAATGCCAACTACAGGTTAAATGCCGAATTTGATAACGGCAATTACAGGGCATGGCAAACAGGTGGCGGCGGTTGGGATAACAGCTGGCTCGATGACAGAGCTGCATCAACAAATCCCAACGAATGTCACGACAAAGGTCTTTGGCCTTTATCATGGTATGGCATACGCAAGGCAAATCTTGGCTTGGCAAATCTTGATAAATTAACAACGGCAACACAGGAAGAAAAAGATGTGTTAAGGGGACAGCTGTTGTTTTTCCGTGGCTTCTTTCATTTTCAGTTAATGAGCTTCTGGGGTGGATTACCGTACATTGATACTGTGCTTTCAAGTTCGGAAAGACTGGAGTTGCCACGTTTAAAGTATAGAGAAACTGCATTGAAAGCAGCAAAGGATTTTGAAGATGCTGCAGCGTTACTGCCAAACAACTGGGATAATTCTCCTGTTGGCCAAACAACGTTAGGAAACAACCAGCAACGCATAACAAAATCGATGGCGCTTGGATTTAAAGGCAAAAATTTATTGTATGCTGCAAGTCCTATGATGAATAAAGAATCTACTGGACAAGACGGTTATGATACAGAGTTATGTAAACAGGCAGCCGATGCATTTGCACGTGTAATTAAAATGTCTGAAAATGGTGAGTCGTATCATAAATTATTACCGTGGGATAAATACAGCGAAAACTGGTACACTATTTCATCTTATTCAAAGCACCCTGGTTATCCAGAAGTAATTTTTGGGCCACCCACATTTGTTGGTTGGAAATCACGTTGGTCGCTGGTAAACATGTTTATTCCACCACCATTGGGAGGTGAAGCAGGTATATCATCACCAGCAGCCAACTATGTAAATTATTTTGGCATGGCCAATGGTCTTCCGCTTGATGCAACAGGTTCAGGTTATGATATAGCTGATCCATGGACTGGTCGTGATCCTCGTTTTTACAAATGCATTACGTATGATAATGTGCGTTTGATCCGTGGTACGGCTAATGCTGCTTATCGTTTTGCAAATCTTTATAATGGTGGTAACCTTCGTTTGGATAATACAGCAAGCCGCAGCGGATACTTAGTTCGCAAGTTTGTAACCGATGGTTGTAATAATACCGATAATGAATGGAACAGTATCAATATCGTTATTCCATACCTGCGTTTAGCTGATGTTTATTTAATGTATGCTGAAGCTGTTTTGCAAGGTTATGGCACTCCTCAAAGCAGTGCACCGGGAAGTATGACTGCTGTAGCTGCAGTAAACAAAATCAGAACAAGAGCTGGTGTACCTGATGTTGATGTCCGCTTTCTTGGTTCAAAAGAAAGTTTTATGAGCGAGCTGATGAGAGAGAGAGCAGTTGAGTTGGCATTTGAAGGTTTAAGATGGCACGATCTGCGCAGATGGGGAGTGGCAGGTGAGAAAAAATACATGGAAAAAACGGTGATCGATTTCGACAGAGGTGCTAATGGAAAACCTCTTAACCTGAGAGAGCGGGTGGTTGTTACAAGAGTGTTTGAAAAGAAACACAACTGGCTTCCTTTACCAACCAACCAGGTAAATCTTTATCCATCGTTTGGTCAAAATCCCGGATGGTAATTATCAAGTAAATGAACGGTTACGATCAGGTTCCAAAACTTTTACGTAAGGCGTTATTGACACAATCAAGTTTAAAAATTAGTTAATGAAGTATTTCAAAATATATTGGGTACTCTGTGTATTCATCTTACTTTCTTCAACAGGAGTAATGGCCCAGGATGCTACACAGATAAATATTTCATCTGTCGTGTACGATGAAAAAGGCATTCCGGTTGAAGGTGCTGTTATTTCAGGCAACCAGGGCAAAACAGTTGCTTATACCGATAAAGCGGGGAAATTTTCAATTCAGCTTCCGCTCAATTCCGATCTGGTTATTACTGCAAAAGGTTTCAGGCCGCAAACAGTAAAAGCAACTGCTACACTTGCAACTATTACACTGTTACATACAGATGCAATGTACAATGAGGTTTACCTGCCATTTAATAAAGTAAATAAAAAAGATGTGGCAGGGGCTATCAGTACATTAAATCCTGAATCCTACATCGACCAGGATTTTAACCTGTCTGTTGCCGGTGGTATGAACGGCAGGGTAGCTGGTTTACTTTGGAATAACAATATCTGGGGATTAGAAAATGCAATTGTAATGATCGATGGTGTTCGTCGTGAGTTTACTGATATTACGTTCAACGAAGTACAACAGATCTCTGTTCTCAAAGGTGTAAATGCTGTTGCGCTTTATGGAAGCCAGGCAGCCAAAGGCATCATTTTCATTACTACCAAGAAAGGAGAAGTGAATGGCCGCAAAATTGGTATTCGGGTTAACTCAGGAGTTGCGTTACCAAGTGAACTTCCCAATTATCTTAACTCTGCCGATTACATGAATTTGTATAACGAGGCAAGGCGTAACGATGGTCTTACTGATCTTTACGATGCAACTACGATTCAAAATCACAGAAGTGGTAACCCATATCGTTTTCCAAGCGTTGATTATTATTCATCGCAGTATTTGAAAAAATACCAGAATGCTACTGATGCCAACGCAGAATTTTCCGGAGGTAATGCAAATGCAAGATTCTACTCGAATATCGGATGGTCGAACAGTTCTACTTTATTGAATATCGGAGAAGGTAAAAATGAAAACGATAACCGTTTAAATGTTCGTGGTAATGTTGATTTAAAACTGAACGAACATATCTCGAGTTCAGTTTACGTATCAGCTATCTTCAGCGAAAGCCGCAGGGCACGTGGTAACTATTGGGGTAATGCAGCCACATTATTACCCAACAGGTTTACTCCGCTTATTCCAATCGATCTGATTTCTCCCAACGATAAAGCATCATTGGCATTGGTTGGTGCAAGCCGTAATTTAATTGATGGCAAATATCTGCTGGGTGGTGCACAACAGTTTCTTACCAACCCCATTGCAGATTTATATGTTGCGGGTTATGATATGAACATCAGGCGTGTGTTCCAGGTAACAAACGAAATCAATGCAAGTCTCAACTCAGTAATCAAAGGTTTATCGTTTCATACACTGTTTAATCTTGATTATGCAAACTCTTACCTGCAATCAATCAACAATACTTACTCCGTGTACAATCCAATATGGAGAGCAGGTGCTGATACGTTAAGTTCTTTGCAGAAATTTGGTGAAGATGCCCGTCCGGGAATACAAAATATCAACAACACAACGCAAAGGCAAAACATTGGCTTTTCATCATGGTTCAGTTACGACAGAACAGTTGCAACCAATCATAACCTCTCTGCCAAACTGCTTGGTTTCACTTCATCTGTTTCAGTAAATGATGTGTACCAACCCATCACTAATTCGCACATTGGCTTACAGCTTGGTTACAATTATAAACACAAGTATTGGGTAGATTTTAGCGGAGCTTATGTAAATTCAACAAAGTTACCGGAAGGAAACAGGGCTGCATTTTCACCAACGGTTAGTGTTGGATGGTTATTAAGTTCAGAAAAGTTTTTAGCAAGATCGAAAGCTGTTAATCACCTGAAATTATCTGCTTCAGCTGGCATCTTAAATACCGATCTTGACATCAGCGGATATTATCTCTACAATAATATTTATCAGCGTGGTGGATTTTTCACCTGGAATGATGGTGTGGCGGCACAAAATCAAACTACGACTTCAGCTTATGGAGCCAGCCCTGATCTTGGTTTCCCCAGAAGAAAAGAAGTGAATGCAAGCGTAGAAGCCGGTTTCTTTAATAACCTGCTCACCATGCAATCAACTTTCTTTATTACACAAATGGATGGGTTGCTCACACAACGTTTTTCGCAATATCCTAACTATTTCAGCTCATTTATTCCATATACAAATTACAATGCATTTGAGCGTTCAGGTTTTGATCTGATGCTGAATGTGAATAAGCAAGTTGGTGATGTTCAACTCAGTTTGGGAGCAAACCTTGTTTATACAAAGTCTACTGTTACGAAGCGTGATGAGTTATTCCTCGATGCTTATCAAAACAGAAGTGGCAAACCGGTTGATGCCATTTTTGGTTTGCAAAGTGCAGGTTTCTTTATGGATCAGAACGACATCAACAACAGCCCACGTCAATTGTTCAGCGAAGTGAAGCCCGGTGATCTGAAGTATGTTGATCAAAACGGTGATAATGTCATCGACAGCCGTGATGAAATAATGATCGGCAGATACATAGCTCCATTTACTTATGGTATTAATTTTTCAGCAGGGTATAAAAACTTTAACCTGTTTGTATTGGGCACAGGAAACAACGGAGGCTATGGTCTTACCAATAACAATTACTATTGGGTTAGTGGTGATTTGAAATATTCTGATGTTGTGTTGAACAGATGGACTGAGGCAACAAAGACCACAGCAACATATCCACGCTTAAGCTCACAGCAAAACAATAATAATTTCCGCAGTTCTGATTTTTGGGTATATAAAACAGATCGTTTTAATCTGAGTAAAGTGCAGCTTACCTATAATTTTTCGGGCAAAATGTTTCGTAACGATTTTGTGAAAGGGTTTCTGATTTATGTTTCAGGAGCTAACCTTTTAACAGTTGCACAAAACCGTAAGATCCTGGAATTATCTGTTGCAAGCACACCGCAGTTCAGAAGTTACAACGTCGGCATCAGGGCGCAATTTTAATGTAGATCTAAGCAAAAATTGAATATCATGGCTAATAAATTACTGATACTATTTATAACAGTGTTTGTATTGAGTGGGTGTAAAAAAATACTTGCACCACTTGATGACAACCACAGAACATTAACTGACATCTATTCCGATCCGGCTTATGCTGAAGGTATATTGATGAATGCTTATACCAGACTGCCCACAAACGGATATACTTTTAATGAAGTTGCTACAGACGATGCTGTAACAAACGATAAATTTAATCCGCTGCTGAACATGGCTACTGGTTCATGGTCTGCAGCAAACAACCCGGTAGATCAGTGGAATAACTCTTACTCTGCTATTTTGTATCTGAATCTTTTTTTGAAAGAGGTTGACAGTGTTAACTGGTCGCCCATGAATAAAGATGTGCGGATACTTTTTACTGATCGCTTAAAAGGCGAAGTATATGGCTTGCGTGCATTATTCATGTACCAACTGTTACAGGCGCATGGAGGTTACAGTGCAAATGGTGAACTGTTGGGTGTGCCTATTATTACAGATGCGTTAAATCCCGGTTCTGATTTTAGAAAACCACGTAACACATTTGATCAGTGTGTGCAGCAGATCTATACAGACTTAACGGAAGCAGAAAAATATTTGCCGCTTGATTATACTAATCTGTCTGCCGGTCAGCTTCCTGCAAAATACAGTGCAATGGCAGTGGCCGACTATAACCGTGTATTTGGCACATTTAACAGGCAGCGTATGTCAGGTCGTATTTTAAAAGCAATTAAAGCACGTACAGCCTTACTGGCAGCAAGCCCCGCTTTTAATCCACAGTCAACAACAGCTAAATGGGAAAAAGCAGCAAATGATGCAAGCGAAGTACTTAGCCTGAATGGTGGTATTAATGGCTTAGATCCACAAGGTGCTTTATTTTATACAGCAACAAATGTGAATGCGATCAACATCAATCCTTCTTCAGGTGCTCCCATTGAACAAAGAGAAATGTTATGGAGAGGGAATATTGTGAATACCAATACGCTTGAGATCAGCAATTTTCCTCCAACACTTTTTGGTAACGGAAGAGTGAACCCAACACAAAATCTTGTGGATGCATTTCCAATGGCAAACGGATATCCTATTACTGATCCGGCAAGTGGTTATTCGGCAACAAACCCATATGCAAACCGTGATCCCCGTTTAAGAAACTATATTGTTGTAAACGGAGGTACCATTTCTAACAGAACAATTTTTACAAAAACAGATGCACCTACAAACGATGCTGTAAACTTATTGCCCACATCTACACGCACAGGTTATTACATGCGTAAACTGCTTCGGGAAGATGTAAATGCAAACCCTACAGCAAGCTCAACGCAAAAGCATTATCCTGTTCACATTCGTTATACTGAAATCTTTTTGATTTGTGCAGAAGCGGCAAACGAAGCATGGGGCCCTGATGGTACAACAACTCATGGCTATTCTGCAAGAAGCATCATTCGTGCTATCAGGCAAAGAGCAGGTATTACACAGCCCGATAACTACCTGGCAGCAATTACATCTAAAGAAGATATGCGCAAATTGATCCGTAACGAACGGCGACTGGAATTATGTTTTGAAGGATTCCGTTTCTGGGACATGCGCAGATGGAAGGAAAGCCTGGTTGAACCAGCAAAAGGTGTGGTAATTAACAACAATGTATTTAGCGTACAGAATGTAGAAAACAGGCAATACACTGAAAATATGTACTATGGCCCAATACCGTTAACGGAGGCACTTAAAGCGAATCTCTTACAAAACAAAGGCTGGTAAAACTGAACTATAACTATTAATGCTATAAATATGAAACGAGTTTTTTTTATCTCTGTTATTTTACTCTCTGTCATTACTGCCTGTAATAAAAAGTGGGAGTTCCCTGATTATAAATATTCAACAGTGTACTTTCCATACCAAGCTCCCGTAAGAACACTTGTATTTGGTGAAGACATTATTGATAACTCACTGGACAATCAGCGTAAGTGCTTAATTATGGCAACAATGGGTGGAGTGTATGAAAACAAAAAAAATGTAACACTTACAGTTGCTGTTGACAACACGCTCACGCAAAGACTGCGTTTTGGATCAGCTACAGGAAGTGATGTAATAGCCATGCCTGCAAACTATTATACGCTGCCGTCGGATATGAAGATTGTTATTCCGGCAGGAAAGATAATGGGCGGTATTGAAGTACAGTTCACCGATGCGTTTTTTGCAGATCCCGCAGCGATCAAAAACACCTATGTTATTCCGTTGAAAATTATGAGTGTTGCAAATGCAGATTCAATTTTACGAGGTTCAACTACCAAGGCATCTCCCGATCCACGCCTGGCTACAGATTGGGGAGTACTGCCCAAAGATTATGTTTTGTATGCTGTTAAATATGTAAATCCTTTTCACGGAGTTTACTTACGCAGGGGTATTACAGAAGTAAAAGGAAACAATGGTAATACAGCATTGGATACAACTGTAGTTTACCGTAACCAGTTTGTGGAAAAAGATGAAGTATGTAACCTGTTTACCAAATCAATGACACAGGACAGTATTTCGCTGAATTCGAAGAACAAGGGTAACATCAATGCACCTTTTCAGTTGGTATTAAATTTTGACAATGCCGGTAATTGCTCTGTTTCAGGGCCTGCTTCAGCTAGTTATACTGTTAGTGGTAACGGTGCTTTTGTGAAGAAAGGGGATATGTGGGGCAACCAGAAAAGAGATGTATTGCACTTAA
Organism: uncultured Lacibacter sp.; assembly: GCF_946479605.1. The sequence goes on along the minus strand of NZ_CAMLGT010000009.1, from coordinate 15,517 downwards.
AATACCAGGTGAATTTCGGCGCAACAACGCACAGCTTTACAGATACATTGGTTATGCGTGACAGAGGCGTAAAATTCGAAACCTTTAATCCGGTGGTTTACTAAATACAATCGTTCTCATTCTTGTTTGTTTTACAATCCTGTATCAAACGCTTGCATAAAGCAGGTGCCTTATGCAGGGTGTAAATGATATTTTTTCAAAAAGTACAATATGCAAAAAGGTTTTATAAAAGCGGTTATTATTGCCGCAGGAGGCTTCGTTTTTCTTAACTGCAGTGGAATCAATAAAACAAATAGTTCAACTGATGTTCCTTCGTTAAAAGAGAGTTTCAAAAAAGACTTCCTTATTGGTACGGCATTAAACACTGCTCAGATTGAAGAAAGAATTCCGGGTGCAGCAGTATTGATTCCACAGCAGTTTAATGCTGTAACGCCGGAGAATATCATGAAGGCCGAATTAATGCATCCCGAATGGAATAAATACAATTTCGAGCTTTCGGATAAATTGGTTGCTTATGCGAAGAAACACAATATTGTTGTAAATGCACACACGCTGATCTGGCATAGTCAATTGCCGCAATTTGTGCGTCGTATAAAAGATGCAGATTCAGTTCGTCTGTTTTTCAATGAACACATTACTACCATTGCAAGCCGTTACGATGGCCAGGTGTATTCATGGGATGTAGTGAACGAAGCGTTGAACGAAGATGGTACCATGCGCAAATCGATTTTCCTTGACAAGCTGGGTGATGATTTTGTAACAGAAGCTTTTCGCCTTGCACAAAAAGCAGCTCCCAAAACAAAACTTTATTATAACGATTATAATATTGAACAGCCGAAAAAAAGAGCAGGAGCCATTGCACTCATTAAAAAAATACAGGCTGCAGGTGTGCGGATCGATGGAGTAGGTATCCAGGGACACTGGCACATTAATCACCTGCCGTTAAAAGATATTGAAGAAAGTATTCTTGAATTTTCAGCACTGGGTATTGATGTAATGTTTACTGAATTAGATATAAGTGTATTACCAAATCCTCGTGATATTGTTGGGGCAGATGTAAATCAACGTGCAACATACGAAGCAAAGCTCAACCCATATACAGCAGGCTTGCCTGATTCTGTACAAACTCAACTTGCGAAAAGTTACGAAGATGTATTCCGCTTATTTTTAAAACACAAGGAAAAGATCGGCCGTGTTACATTTTGGGGAGTTGACGACGGGCAATCGTGGCTGAATGGTTTTCCCGTTCGTGGCAGAACCAACTATCCTTTACTTTTTGATAAGGAATTTAACCCCAAGCCTGCCTTTTATAAAGTCATTGCTTTGAAAAATAAATAGACTGTTCTTTGTAATATTCTTCAGGAATTATTGAATAGACTATAACGAATTTTATATCTCGCATAGCAATCGATAGTTAATCGTCCGCCGTTTCTACAGCGGACTTTCCTTTAATGACAAATCAATAACAGCACAATTTCATCGTTGATCATTTCAGAACAACTATAGTGTAGCAGGCAGGAAGTGAAACAGTTCTTCTATCAAACCCGATAAAGCTTTGATGACATCCTGTATTCAACAATAAAATTGCGTATGATAGCATTACGAAAAGTAGACAGATAATAAATTTAATAGCAACGTAACTACATCGATCAATAACAAAAGCACAACCGGTTTTATTTCATTCATACACCTTAAAAAATATGGGGCAGTAACAAGATGCCAACAATAGCATTAGTCAACCTTGACTAGTTTTGAAACAGTACGAAGGCCGCTTGAAAGCGGCCTTCCTTTTTTAGTTTAATTGATGGATCACCATATCGCCTATCCGGCCCAATGAAGGAGGTTGTTCAGCTGACTTCGGTCTGGAAAGAGAGGATTAGCAAAAAAATAAAATGGACAAAGCGAATCAATCTTCGATTTGTCCATTTTATTCGTGCCCGGGAGTAATCAGAGTTCGAACTTTCTGTTTGACGACCTAAAGCATGTGATTGATTTTAATACTGGCATTCTATGAAATTCTTTTAACTCTTTTAGCAGCCATAACCGATTTACACTCCAAAAATGCCCACCTGGCTTCGATGTTTATGCAATCATGACCAAGCTAATCACCATGATTTCTTTTCCCTTTAAAAACTTTCGGGCTAATTCCTGTCTTATTTTTAAATACAGTGGAAAAATAGGCGGCAGTGGAGAAACCGGTTTTGTAAGCCACTTCAGCAATAGATAGCCCTTCGTGCTGCAGATAGTATTTGGCTTTTTGTATGCGTGTGTTTAATACATACTCATTTATGGTAGTATCCATTAACGATTTAATTTTTCTGTGCAACTGTATTTTCGAAAGATTCAGTTCGTTGCTGATGTCATCGACAGAGAGATTTTCATTAGATATATTTTTTTCAACAATAGAAATAAAATCTGCAATCAAACGACGGTCTGTTATATTTCCCCCGCTTCTTATTTCAATGGGTATTTCACTACTGTAATGGCTTTTCAATTTCTGACGGTTGACGAGCAGACTACTGATATTTTTTTCTAATACGGAAAAATTAAACGGTTTGGCGATATAAGCATCAGCAGCAATTTCAAGACCTGCCATTTGTTGCTGTGCCGATGTTTTTGCTGTTAATAATATTACCGGTATGTGAGAAGTGCGAATGTCTTTTTTTAATTCTTCTGTTAATGTAAACCCGTCTTTTACCGGCATCATAACATCGGAAATAACAAGGTCAGGCATTTGATCAAATACAACCTGTAGCCCTTTTGCACCATTTTCTGCTTCATATATATGATAAGATTCTGAAAGTCGTTGCCTGAGAAACTTTCTCATTTCTGGGTTGTCTTCAATAACTACAATAGAGCCAAGCTTTTCTTTTTTGCTATCTTCATTGCCTGGTACAAAAACTTCCTCCGGATAAAGATCCGACATAAATATTTCTTCTTCTTCGCTGCTGAATTTTTGTATTTCGTTTGCCGGCGATAATTCTGTTTCTGTGAAATGCGCTTTCCCCAACGGAAGCCTTACTGTAAAAACGCTTCCTTTACTTTTCTGGCTGTTTACGGTTATACTTCCGTGATGCAGTGTTATCAGTTCTTTCGTTAATGGCAGGCCAAGTCCCGATCCTTTGTGGCTGCCATAATCTCCCTGGTAAAAAATATCGAACACCTGGTTCATTTCACCCGGCAGCATCCCTCTTCCATTATCTTCAACTTTAATGATGGCGTTTTCTGCAACAGTATCTTTTTCCAACGACACTGTAATGAAACCACCTTCTGCTGTAAACTTAAAGGCATTGGAAAGCAGGTTAAATAATATTTTATCAAGCATTCCCTGGTCGGCCCAGATAAACAAAGCCCTTTCACGGGTAATGAGCCTGCAATCAATATTCCGTTTATCTGCCAATGGTTGAAATGTCTGGATAATATCGTTTACAAATAGTACAAGGTCTGTTTCCGTGGCTTTCACCTGCATTTTATTAAACTCGATTTTTCTGAAATCGATCAGCTGGTTGACCAAACGCAGGAGACGTTGCGTATTTTTTTGAATAAGCTGAAGCGGTTGTTTGGTTGATGGTGGAAGTTTTGAAAAATCAAGCAGTTCTTCAACCGGACCAAGTATAAGACTGAGCGGTGTACGAAACTCATGCGAAATATTGGTGAAAAAATTAAGCCTTGCTTCGTGTGCAGCTTCTGCTTTTGCTGACATCTCAATCAACTGTTCACTTTTCTTTTGCACCTCCTCATTCTTTTGTGCAAGTTGTTTGTTCATACGCCGGTTTACCTGTCGTGAGTAAAAAAGAAGACCGGCAAAGCAAAACGTTATCACAAGCATAATACCCAATACATATAAAAGGTTGCGTTGTGTCCGGTACGTTTGCTGTTGCTTATCCATAACAGCCTGCTGCTGTTCAATATCTTTTTGCTGTGCTAATATTTTATCGGCCTGCAGTGATGTCATCCGCACATTTCCGCTGTCAACTACAAGGGTTTGTAAAACGGTTTCTTTAGGTACAGGCTGGTTATTTAATATACTCACTGCATTACGGATAGATTCTGCACCACCGGTTGGATATAATACCGATGCTGTAATGATACGGTTGCTCACATATTCCATACCTGCTCCTTTACCAGGCAACGCATCAACACCAATTATTTTTACCGGGGGTAAATGCTTTTCTTTAAATACTTCGTAAGCACCCAGTGCCATTACATCGTTATGTGCAAATACCAGTTTGGGAGTTGTTATACTGTCAATTATTTTTAAGAGTGCTTCTTTTGCGGTTGGCTTTACCCAGTCGCCATTAACTTGTTTGATGATCCTGATATTGCTGTGCCCTGCCAATGCATCGGCAAAACCTTTCCGGCGTTCAATGGCAGGCGATGAAGCAGGCAATCCGCCAATTTCAACAATGCTTCCCGATTCGCCCAAAAGTGAGGCTGCATAATTACCTGCTATTTTCCCGATCTCATAATTGTCGGCACCAATATAATTGTTGTATAGCTGTGAAGCGATTTTACGGTCAACCACAATTACAGGAATGCCTTTATTATATACCTCTTCTACAATAGGCGTAAGCGGAGCGGCTTCGTTGGGTGAAATAATCAGCAGGTCGATGTTCTCGTTCAGTAATTCTTTTACCTGTTTTATCTGCAAAGCGCTATTGTCGTCGGCTTGCTTGTATAACAATCTGAAGTTCGGGTTAAAAGCCAGCTCCCTGCGCATTTCTCCAATCATGGATTTGCGCCAGTTATCTGCATCTCCACATTGCGAAAAGCCAATGATAAATTTTTTCTCCTGCTCGGTTTTACACGAAAGTGTATGGGAAATCAATAGTAAAAGAAATATCACGTTGACCCACATTCGTGAAAAAAGAAGAATTCTGGCAATCATGGCAAAGCAGTTTGTTACCTAAATGTAGGATTATTGATATTATTTTAAAATAACCGGATACAAATTTATAAACAATGAACGCTCTGATTTTTAAAAATACATTTTAACTTGTTGATTTTCTGATTATTTATACTTTTTTGAACAATGAAATAAAATTGAAATAATATGATTTAAAATTGAAACAGTTTCTCTTCCCCTCTGGCCTAAGTTGTGTCAAATTGCTTTTGCCGTATGAATCAGAAACTTATTTTTTGGAGCATTGTTGTTGCGCTTGGCGGTTTACTTTTTGGGATGGATGTAGCCGTTATCTCCGGAGCCGAGCAGGAAATTCAGAAACTTTGGAACCTTAGTGATGTATTACATGGCCAGGCCATTGCTTCCGCACTTTATGGTACTATTATCGGTGCTCTTTTTGGCGGTATCCCAGCCGAAAAAATTGGCCGCAAAAAAGTGCTGATCTGGATCGGCATACTGTTTTTGGTATCAGCAATAGGTTCTGCACTTGCTGCTGATGTGGTATCGTTCATGATCTTTCGCTTTTTAGGTGGCTTGGGTGTTGGGGCTTCTTCTGTGGTGGCGCCCATGTTCATATCTGAAATTGCACCGGCGAAAAACCGGGGCAAACTGGTTGCCACTTTTCAGTTCAATATTGTATTCGGCATTTTGCTCGCTTATTTCTCTAACTACTTTTTAAGCAATATTGGCGAAGATGCATGGCGGTGGATGCTGGGCGTGCTGGCAATTCCGGCATTACTGTTTGTTGCACTTCTGTTTTTTATACCGGAAAGTCCACGTTGGTTAATGGTTCACAGAAATGATTATACCAAGGCTCGTGAAATTCTGGAGGTATCAGATCCGGAAGGAGTGGATGAAGCTATCAAAGCCATTCATCAATCAATAGACGAAGAAAAGCAACAGGCAACACTTGCCTCCTTCTTTTCAAAACGGTTTACCAAACCAATTATTCTTGCTTTTCTCATTGCTTTCTTTAACCAGATGAGTGGTATTAATGCCATCATCTACTTTGCTCCGAGAGTTTTTGAAATGGCAGGCATTGGTAAAAGCGCTGCGTTTTTGCAGAGTGCCGGCATCGGTTTGGCAAATCTTGTATTCACCATGCTTGGTTTGTATCTCATTGATCGCATTGGACGCAAAAAATTAATGCTCATCGGTTCCATCGGGTATATCATTTCATTAGGGGCAGTAGCAGCAGCTTTTTATTTTCAATGGTTAGGTGGAATCGTGGTGCCTGTTCTGCTGTTCCTCTTTATTGCTGCACATGCCATTGGACAGGGAGCTGTGATATGGGTGTTTATTTCAGAAATTTTTCCCAACCAGGTCCGGTCTTATGGGCAATCGCTGGGTAGCTCTACACATTGGGTAATGGCTGCTATAGTAACAAGTGTGTTCCCGTTTTTTGCCAACAATCCTGCAATAGGCCCTGCAAAAATCTTTTTCTTTTTTATGCTGATGATGCTGTGGCAATTGCTATGGGTGTTGCTTAAAATGCCCGAAACAAAAGGTGTTCCTTTAGAACAGTTGGAAGCACAACTGTTGCATAAGTCATTACAAAAAGGAAATGCTGTAACAAAGAAACCGGCAACTGTAGCCAGGTAAATGTATTCTATCACTGATTAAACGCTTGCTGTTATGTCTTCAACTTCTGCTCCTGTTACTTACAATGTTGTTTGCTTTGGTGAAATACTCTGGGATATTTTACCCGATAAAGCTTTACCTGGCGGCGCCCCAATGAATGTTGCTTATCACTTACACCAATTGGGCGAAAGACCAGCCTTGCTTACCCGTATTGGTATTGATGAACGGGGTAAGCAACTGCTTTCTATTATGGAAAGCATGAACATTGACACTAAGTTTATACAACTTGATTACGAATTGCCAACAGGTATTGTTCATGCAACACCTAATGACCATGGTGAAATGAGTTATGATATTGTAGCGCCTGCTGCATGGGATGCTATTCAATACGATCATGATGTGGAAACCGTGGTAAAAAATGCCGAATACTTCGTGTTTGGAAGTTTAGCTACACGCAACAAACAATCAAAAAAAACCTTACACAAACTGTTAGAAATAGCACGCAGTAAAGTACTTGATATTAATCTGCGTCAACCATTCTTTACACGTGAAATTGTAGAGGAGTTACTCCGCAAATGTGATGTGGTGAAAATGAATATATCGGAGCTTGAACTGATTACCGGTTGGTTTGCTGAATACAAAAGCATTGATGAACGCATACAACTGATACAGGACAGGTTCAACATCCGCTCCATTATTGTTACAATGGGAGCCGATGGTGCAGTTGTAAATTTCCGTGGCAGTTACCACAGGCATAACGGTTATAAAGTACAGGTGGCTGATACCATTGGTAGCGGCGACAGTTTTCTTGCTGCATTCTTGTCAAGTGTATTGCAAAACAAATCGCCTGAAGAAGCACTCACGTTTGCCAGTGGCCTCGGAGCATTAGTGGCATCGAAAACAGGCGGCTGGCCATCTTATAACATTGCCGACATCTATTCACTTATTAACAACACACAAACCATACACTAACAATAAATCGACTGCGATGCCAAATTTTTCAATTTTAAAATTAACGATTATGAGAAAGTTGTTTTTTCTATTGCCATTTTTTCTATCTGCAATCTGCTCGTTTGCACAGGTAAAAACAATTACGGGCACTGTTACTGCTAAAGCTGATAAAGCACCACTTGCTGGTGTTTCGGTACAAAGTAAAAGTGTAACTGCTGTTACCGATGCTTCCGGAAAATTTTCGATCACTGCTTCTGTTGGTGACGAGATCACATTCAGTTATGTTGGAATGAAACCCGTAACCATTAAACTAAGCGCAGGTGATGCAACGTTGGCTGTTGAAATGGAGCCTGCTGTAAAAGAAGGTGATGTTATTGTTATTACAGGGTATACTGCCCAGCGAAAAAAAGATGTAACCGGGGCTGTAGCAGTAGTAGATCTTTCACCTGTTAAAAACAATTCTTCCGGTAACACTATGCAGGCGTTGCAGGGCCGTGTTGCAGGTTTGTATATTGAAAGAGGAAGTGGTTCGCCAAACGGCAGCAATGCAAAAATTTTAATTCGTGGCGCCAATACATTGGGTAATACTGATCCATTGTATATTATTGATGGTGTACCCACTACAAGGCCCGAAGTGTTTCAGAATATTGATCCGGCCACAATTGCTTCAATGCAGGTATTGAAAGATGCATCGGCTGCATCTATTTATGGCTCACGTGCATCGAATGGTGTGATTATCATCACAACAAAAAATGGTGGTAATACTGAAGGTAAAGTAAACTTACAGTTTAATACAAGTGCTGCAGTTCAATCAGAAAAATCGGTGCGTTTTAAAATGTTAAACGCAGTTGACAGAGGCAGGGCTTTATGGCAGGCTTCAGTAAATGACGGAGTAAGGCCGGAAGATGCGTATGGAGAGATTTATAACTTCGACTGGAATAATAATTTAAGTAACCCGGTATTAAACTCTGTTTCTGTAAAACCTTTTGTTGGTGGCGATCCGAATACACCTGCGGGTAATACTGATTGGCAAGACGTGATGTATAAAACGGGGCTTGTAATCAGCAACAGTCTTACCGTATCTGTAGGCAACCGCAATTCCTCTGTTGAAATTAACCTGGGCCAATATAAAAATACAGGTATGCTTCGCTACACCGGTTATGAACGCTTAAACGGAAGCATCAACGCTATTACAAAAGCATTTAACCAACGGCTTATTGTGGGTGTAAACCTGCGTGTAGCCAATTCAAACGAAACACTTACATCACGGGATATTGGCGGCGCATTAACAACAGCATTGGCTGTTTTCCAGGCTCCAACTATTCCTGTGTATCAGAAAGATGGTGTAACGTTTGCAGGTGCATCCGGCGGTGGCTACTCCGACAGGAACAATCCCTTACATATGCAGTATTTATCGAGATGGGATAATGCTAACAGGTTAACAGCATTTGGAAATGTGTTTGTTGAAGTACAACCTGTCAAAAATCTTGTGTTCAGAACAAGTGTTGGTACCGATTACGCTACCTATTTAAGCAAAGTAATTTTGCCAACATTTACTGAAGGTGCATTTAACCGGACAACCAACAGCGTCACCTTCGATCAGAATAAATTAATAAGCACGACCCTTTCTAATACCCTTCGTTATAATTGGGACATTAACCGGAAACATAATCTTAAGTTCTTAGCTGGTACAGAATACATCAAAACAGATCTTAATTTTCAGAACACACGCAAAGAAGGATTTGCTGTGCAAACCGAAGAATATTTTACCATTAGTGCGGGCACAGGAAACTCCAGCGTGTTTGGTGGTTCAACAGGTAACAGGTTGTTCTCTCTGTTTGGTCGTGTTGACTATAACTTTTCCGACAAATATTTAGCAGCGTTTACACTTCGCCGTGATGGTTCGTCCCGTTTTGGTGAAGACAACCGTTATGGTCTTTTCCCTGCTGCTTCAATTGGATGGAGAATTGACAGGGAAGGCTTCATGGAAAATAACACATTGTTTTCTGAGTTGAAATTACGTGTAGGTGCAGGTCGTGTGGGTAACCAGCAAATAGGTGATATCAGTCGTTTCGGAATTTTTGAGGCAAGATATGGAACAGCATTATCACAATTGGTTGGTGGTTTTTGGGAGCAGTACATGAATATTGGAACTGCTTATTCATTAAGCGGTGCAAATACTGGTACACTTCCATCGGGCTTTGTGCAAACACAGGCAGCGAATACAGGCTTGAAGTGGGAAACAACAGATGAATTAAATGCAGGTTTGGATTTTGCATTCTTCAAAAACAGAATCTTTGGTTCATTTGATTATTTTTCAAGAAACACAACGGGTATTTTAATTACACCACCTGTAGCTTCAGCTTTGGGCGAAGGACAATCGAAGCCGGTAAATGGTGCATCTAAAACCAACCAGGGCTGGGAGTTTGTTATTGGCTACCGATCAGAAAAAACAGGCGATTTCAGTTACAATGTGCAATTGAATTTTGCACATTTCAGAGATAAGATAACGGAGTTGCCAGAAGTTGTTCGCCCGGCTTATGCAGGTAATCTTGTGAATACAATCATTGGTCACTCACAGTTCGATATTTTCGGATATAAAACAAACGGTCTTTTTCAATCGCAGGCAGAAGTAAATGCAGCTCCCACACAAATTGGTGCAGGTCCCGGAAGAATAAGATATGTAGATATCAATAAAGACAATGTGATTAACGACCTCGACAGAACATGGATCGGTACAACACTGCCCGACCTTGAATACGGCGTTAGAATAGATGCTAACTATAAAAAGTTCGATCTCTCTGTTTTTGGTTCTGGTGTTGCAGGCCGGTCTGGGTTTGATGTGTACACGCTTTTTAATAACCTTATGCGTGGAAGAGAAAATGTTGGGCCCGGAGTTTTTAACGGATGGACTCCGCAAAATAAAAATACAAATGTACCTGCGCTTACGTTAAAAGATAATAATAATGAAACACGCACATCTGATTACTTCATGGTAAATACTTCCTTTTTTAAAGTAAGAAACATACAGGTAGGGTATAATCTTAAACCAAAATCTGTTTTCTCCGGTCTGCGTTTTTACCTGATGGCCGAAAATGTTTTCTGGCTTAAAAGCAAGAAGTATTTAGGTCCTGATCCTGAAAGGATCGACTTTAACCCCATACCTATTCCAAAAACATACACGTTTGGTATCAACGCATCTTTCTAACAATTAAAGACAACAAAAAATGAAACATAAATTTTTTATCGGTATTGCGGTCATGCTATTATTAAGTGCCTGCAAAAAGCAGTTGGATTATACGCCAACAGGTGTATTGTCATCAACCGATCTTACAACACCAGAAGCTGCTGAAGGCCTTGTTACAGCCGCTTATGCTGCCATTGGTAATGGCGATATGATTGGTCCCATTTACAGTAATTGGGTGTATGGAAGTGTACGTTCAGATGATGCGTATAAAGGAGGTGGAGGCACAGGTGATGTGGGTGAAATTGATGCGCTTGAACATTACAACCTGGTTACACCAACTATGGGTGCATTTGTATCACGTACATGGCAAAATTTGTTTAAATCCATTTCAAGAGCTAATGTAGCCATGCGGGCTGTCAATGCACTTCCGGATGCTGTATTTCCGCAAAAGAAAACAAGATTGGCTGAGCTGAAATTTTTGAGAGGGCACAGTTATTTTACAATGAAACTATTGTATAAGAACATCCCCATCTTTGATGAAACAGCAACGGAAGCGGATATTCTCAAAACAAAAAACGATTTAAGCAATGAAGCCTCATGGAATAAAATTGCAGCCGATTTTCAATATGCAATCGACAATCTTCCTGCAACACAACCGCAAATGGCAAGGGCCAATAAACATGCAGCACAGGCATATCTTGCAAAATTGCGTTTGTTCCAGGCTTATGAGCAGAATGCAACACACCAGGTAACTGCTATCAATACATCAAGATTGCAGGAAGTGGTAACATTAACAGAAGCTGTAATTGCATCGGGCAAGTACAGTTTAAGTGCTGATATTGCTGATAACTTTTTACCTGAAACAGAGAATGGACCTGAATCAGTTTTTGCCATTCAGTTTACCATTAACGATGGCACAACATCTGGTCGTCTTAATTATGAAGATGGGTTAAACTATCCGCACGGTGCGCCGCAATATGGTTGCTGTGGTTTTCATGCAGGCAGTCAGAATCTGGTAAATGCACATACTACTGATGCAAACGGCTTACCTAATTTTTCAACCTTCAACAACAGCAATGCTGATTTAAGTACAGCAACTGTGGACGTTCGTTTAGATCATACCGTTGGTATTGACGGGCATGTGTATAAATACGATAATACAAAACCTTTCAGTAACAGCTGGGTGCGTGACCCCGGTGTGTATGGCTATTTTCATACCATGCGTAACCAACAATTGGCGAGTAGTTCTTCTTATTTTAAGAACGGTCCGTTTATGGGCGTTGCAAAGAACTATGATATTCTTCGTTATGATGATGTGTTGCTGATGCAGGCGGAAGCATATATTGAACTGGGACAGCAAGACAAAGCTTTACCGATCATCAACAGCATCCGCAACAGGGCCGCAGCAAGTACCGGCCGCTTGAAAAAAGCAAATGGACTGTTTGCATCAATTTACAATGTAAAACCATATCCTGCTGCAGGTTGGACACAGGCTTATGCACGCCAGGCTTTGCAATGGGAACGACGTTTGGAATTTGCTACTGAAGGTCATCGCTTTTTTGATCTGGTTAGATGGGGTATTGCAGCACAGGTGTTGAATCAATATATCGCTGTAGAAAAAACAAGACGGCCCTTTTTAGCAACGGCATTGTTTACAGCCGGACGTGATGAATATCTTCCTATTCCACAATCTGAAATTACTTTTACGAATGGGTTGTACAAACAAAACCCGGGATATAATTAATTGATAATGATACATTCCTGTTGGTGCTGCGTAACCATTATGCAGCCCCAACAAGGGAATAAAATACATCCCCGTCATGCAAAAATTATTATTAGTATTATTATTATTTGTGTTTGTTGCGGCATTGAATACAGTTTGTGCACAGCAAAAAATCCCGCCTTTTCGTATGGCTTTGTCAGATGGCAATCAATTTCATGCAAGTAATTTGCCGATGGGTAAACCTGTTATTGTGATTTATTTCTCACCGGAATGTGATCATTGCCAGGTTTTGATGAAAGAGTGGTTTAAGCGATCAGGAGATTTCAGGAAAGCTTCCGTTGCAATGATTACTTTTTTACCTCTTTCCGAGTTGGTTTTGTTTGAAAAAGAATTTAAACTAAAACAGCACACGAATATTGTTGCCGGTACTGAGGGCACAAGGTTTTTTGTAAGGAATTATTATAAAGTTTTGGATTTGCCTTTTGTTGCTTTGCATGATAAGAACGGAAATTTGATCAGCACTTATTCAAAAGAGATTCCCTTAAATACACTTGCTACAAAATTGAGGCAACTAAAATAACAACAAGACATTTAAACTGATTGCATATCCTGAATAAAAAATATGAAATGAGTTATAAAAATTAACGAGCAATTTGTGGCAATTGACGATGTTAATTTTTTTGGTGAATAACATGTAACCAATATCAATCTAAAAAGTAACACATGAAAAAAAATACATTGATACTATGTTTCTGTTTGTTTCTTCTTTATGCAAAAAGTCAGCAGGCAGAAGCACATCGCCCACAATTTCATTTTTCTCCAAAAGAAAAATGGATGAACGATCCGAATGGTTTGGTTTATCACAAGGGGGTTTATCACTTGTTTTATCAATACTATCCAAACAGTACTGTGTGGGGCCCTATGCATTGGGGGCATGCAACCAGTAAAGATCTGCTGAACTGGAAACATCAACCGGTTGCTCTATATCCTGACAGTTTAGGTTATATTTTTTCCGGAAGTGCAGTGGTTGATGTAAATAATACCGCAGGTTTTGGCAAGGGTGCCATGGTCTCCATCTTTACGCATCACAATCATAAAGGTGAGCAGGAAAAGCGGAACAATTTTCAAAACCAAAGCATTGCTTATTCGTTGGATGATGGTAAAACATGGACAAAATATACAGGCAATCCTGTATTGAAAAATCCGGGTATTGTTGATTTTCGTGATCCCAAAGTAATGTGGTTTGAAAAAGAGAACAAGTGGGTGATGACACTGGCAACAAAAGACAGGATCACTTTCTATTCGTCACCCGATCTTAAAAACTGGAACAAAGAAAGTGAGTTTGGTGAAACTCTTGGTGCACACGGTGGTGTTTGGGAATGTCCTGATTTATTTCCATTGACGTTAAATGGCAAAAAAGTTTGGGTATTGTTAGTAAGCATAAACCCCGGCGGCCCAAATGGAGGCTCGGCCACACAATATTTTATTGGTGATTTCGACGGAAAAACATTCACGCCTTTTGAAACAGAAACAAAATGGATAGACTTTGGCACCGATAATTATGCCGGTGTTACATTTTCAAATACTGCAAACAGGAGAATATTGATGGGTTGGATGAACAACTGGCAATATGCACAAGTTGTACCTACAATAAAATGGCGTGGAGCTATGACCATTCCCCGGGAACTTTATTTGAAAGAGGTAAATAAGAAAATTTTTCTGGCATCAAAACCGGTGAAGGAATTTGATAAGATGTTTGTGAAATCAACATCTCTTTCGAACATCAACATAAAGAACAGTTATAACCTTAGTTCAAAATTAGGTGCTGCAGGCAGCCTCTTTCAACTTTCTTTAACTGATATTGCGGCAGATGATTTTACAATTGTATTATCAAATACGAAAGGTGAAGAACTGTTGATTGGTTATGACAAAGCCGCAAATCAATACTTTATTGACCGAAGTAAATCAGGCATTATTGATTTTGAAACAGGATTTGCTAAGAAGCATGTTGCACCGAGAATATCAACTAACAAGAACATCAGCTTAAAACTAATAGCAGATGTAGCTTCAGTGGAATTGTTTGCTGATGACGGGCTGACGGTTATGACAGATATTTTTTTTCCCAAACAGGTGTATACAACCATTACTATTCAGAGTTCAAAAGCAGTGACGATAAAAGAACTGAGATACACGGGTGTTAAGGTCTCACATTGAAAATAAATATTACGCCCCGGTAATACAGACTATACGATCAAGAACCTCACGATCGATGCAAAAGAAGCAAACTCCGATTATTTCATCCTTCTCCAACTGGTATTAATAATTACGAAAGCGATTCAAATGAATCGCTTTCGTAATTGTGCCCAGAGCCAGCTCAAATTCGAATTTTTAGTTGAAGACATTCATCAAATAAGTCAATTTAATAGTTGATTTCCCACATTTATAAAAAGTTGAATTCAAACCTCTACACTACAAATTGCAAAGCATTAAGTAACAATTCTTGATTATTTAAATAGCAGAAAACACGCTCATTGCAACAGAATTGTAAGTGTTCTGCTACAGAATTACAATATTCAGATACAATTTTGATAGTCATCTTCCTCATTTAGTCGTCAATTAGCAAGTGATTTATCAAGACCAGAAGGGATTGATAAAGCAGAAACCGATCTTGCAATATAAAAACCGACCAAATACATGAAGAAGCTATTTCTGGCAGCAGCGCTGATCATGCACTTTTTTTCCAATGCGCAGCAAAAGCCCAATATCATTATCATTATGGCCGATGACCTGGGTTATTCCGATCTCGGCTGTTTTGGCGGGGAGATCAACACGCCCAACCTCGACAGGCTTGCAAACAGAGGTTTGCGCATGACCAATATGTACAATAATGCAAGATGCTGCCCAACAAGAGCAAGTTTGCTTACCGGTCAATATGCTCATAAAGTGGGGCTGGCAAATAATGGCAACGCACTTACCCGTAACGGTGCCACCATTGCTGAATTGTTGAAGCAAAACGGTTACCAAACAGGCATGGTGGGCAAGTGGCATTTAAGCGATGATGTCCAGAAGCCGGCAAAAGAAGATCAACTGAAATGGCTCAATCACCAGGCTTTTCAAAACGATTCATTTGCGACTATTGAAAGCTATCCCATCAACCGTGGCTTTCAAAAAC
>NZ_CAMLGT010000008.1 GCF_946479605.1 uncultured Lacibacter sp. | reverse complement strand
GCCAATCTTCTGGCATCGTTGCAGAAAGTTATTGCAACAAAACAAGAGCATACAATGGCCCGGCAGAAATATGATATTCCTGTGCGTGGTACAAACCTGTTTGAGGAACGTTTTTGGGATTCTGTAAATATTCCGGTCTTTAATGATGCTGGTGAAATAAGCTGTATCATTCATTCTGTTACTGATGTAACAGCTGAAGAATTTGCATTACAAAAAGCATCAGCCGCCAATGCAGCATCAAAGGAATCAACTGATCTGCTGCAACATGCTGAACGTATTTCTCATTTCGGTACCTGGGAATATAACCTGCAAACAAATGCATTGTACTGGTCTGACGGGGTGTATGCCATTACCGGATTTCAGCCTGCAGATTTTGTATTGAATTTTGAAACAGCTATGTCTGTTATTCATCCTGATGACAGAGCATACGCCATTGCAATGATGGAGCAAACCATTCAGAAAGGAGCGGAATACAATATGCAGAAGCGGTTTATTACCGCAGATGGTTCTATCCGCCATATCAATTCCAGGGCAAGATTGATCAATGATGCGCAGGGACAGCCAGTAAAAATGGTGGGCGTGTTTCATGATGTTACAGAGGAAGTACTCATGTTGGAGCAACTTGCTGCATCAGAACAAAAGTTACAGGCACTGGTGCAAACACTGGATGGTATTTTTTGGGAAGCAGATGCAAGTACATTTTCATTTCACTATATCAGTCCGCAGGTAAAGCGGATGTTAGGTTATAGTGTGGAAGAGTGGTTGCAAACACCTGGCTTCTGGCAGGATCATATTCATCCCGATGATAAGGAATATGCAGTTCATTATTGCCACAGGGAAACGATGGCCGGCAATAATCATGTATTTGAATACAGGATGATTACTGCCAATGGCAATGTATTGTGGTTGCGTGATATTGTGAGTGTGATCACTGAGGGCCAAAGACCTGTTCTGTTGCGTGGATTGATGATCGACATCAGTAAAGAAAAGCAACAAGACGAAGAGCTGAAAAAAAGCAAACAAGCTGTGCAGAAAATTCTTGATCAGTCGCTTGATGTTATTTGTACAATAGATAAGCATGGTTATTTTAGAATAGTGAGTGAAGCGGCAACGCAATTATGGGGTTATACTCCCCAGGAGTTAGTTGGAAAGCAATACATCGACCTGGTTTTTGCTGCCGATAAAGATCAAACCCTGCAGGCTGCCAATACCATCATGGGTGGTTTAGATATGACCAATTTTGAAAACAGGTATGTGCGTAAAGACGGGCATGTTGTTCCCATTGTATGGTCGGTGAGGTGGGATGCTGCAGATGAACTGATGTATTGCATTGCAAAAGATGCTTCTGAAAAGAAAAAAGCCGAACGTGAAATGGCGCATCTTATTTATAATACAGAAGAATCGTTTCTGTTGGTAGATAAGGATCTCAGGATCGTTTCGTTTAATAATCAGTTTTTCAAATTATACCGGCAACTGTTAAACAAGCATGTAAAACGGGGCGATGATATTCTTGATTATGCACAACCGGAACGACGGGAAATTGCACGTTCTATTTACGAGCGTGTGCTAAAAGGAGAAGAAGAATCTTCTACTATTACCATACCGCAGGCAGATGGCAGCAAAACGATTTTTTCCATTAAGTACAAACCGGCTTTTAACGAAGAGCAGGAAACCATCGGCGCATTTATTACAGCAAGGGATATTACAGAGGCGGAGATGGCGAAGGAAAAAATTGAAGCATCAGAAAAGCAATATAAATACCTGTTTGAAAATAATCCGGCGCCGATGTTTGTATGGGATTTTGGAACCAAACGAATAGTGGATTGCAATGAAGCTGCATTATTGAAATACAACTACACAAGAGAAGAGTTTTTGCAGTTAACCATTCTGGATATACGTCCGGAAGAGGATATTCCAAGAATTGAATCAGCCACACTGTCTGAAGATCTGTACAACAATACGGGCAGTAATCTGCACCGCAATCTTTGGCGGCATCTTACAAAAGATGGTGTGTTGATGGATGTGGAAATAGCCGGGCATATACTTGAATACAAAGGAAGGAAATCAGCATTGGTTATTATCAATGATGTTACCGAGCAACTGAAGGCCGAGCGTTCAATTGCCTCATCTGAGGAAAAGTATAAAACGCTTTTTAATTCGAGCCCCACAGCAAAGTGGGTGTATGAGCTTGACAGCTACCGCATACAGGATGTAAATGAAACAGCCATTCGTCATTATGGCTACAGCCGGGAGGATTTTTTGCAGATGACCATTTTTGATCTGCTTCTGAAAGAAGATATTCCGGAAGTAATGGATGTGCACCAGGATGTGCGAACAAGAGAGGGGGCTATCAGTTTTGGCATCTTTACACACCGTAAAAAAGATGGATCACTCATTCGGGTAAATGTTACCGGTTATCGCTTCCGGTATCTTGATAAGGATTGCATGATGGTGCTCAGCAATGATGTTACCGAGAGGGAACTGCTCATTGAAAACCTGCAGAAACGGGAGGCAGAACTCACGGAAAGTAACCTCCGTTACGGGTATGTAACCAAAGCAACCAACGATGCTGTGTGGGATTGGAACCTGGAAACAGGTGTAATTGAATGGGGTGAAGGTTTCCAGACTTATTTTGGTTATGATCTGAAACAGATAGGGCATGATGAACAATCCTGGACAAGCCATATTCATCCGCAAGACAGAGATCGTATTGTCAGCAGTATTTACAATGTTATTGAGGGTGGTAACAATTTCTGGAATGACGAGTATCGTTATTTTAAAGCCGACGGCACTCTCGCTTATGTGACCGACCGTGGTTTTATTATTCGTAACAGCAACGGAAAGCCTTTACGAATGGTTGGTGCCATGCAGGATGTTACGCAAAAAAGAACAGAGGAATACCAGCGGCGGTTATTGGAAGCCGTTATCAGCAAAACAAACGATGCCATCATTATAACCAAAGCAGAACCGCTGGATGGTCCTGATGGGCCTGAAATTGTTTACGCCAACGATGCGTTTGTAAAAATGACAGGTTACGGTAAGGAAGAAATAATTGGTAAGACACCCCGCATTTTACAAGGGCCCGGTTCAGATATGGCTGTTTTAAAAAAGCTGGGAGAAGATTTGCGGCAATGGAAATATTGTGATGTGGATGTACTCAATTACAGCAAAGATGGTCGTGAGTTCTGGGTAAATCTTTCCATTGCACCGGTTGCTGATGAAAACGGCTGGTTTACCCATTGGGTAAGTGTACAAAAAGATATTACTGAACGAAAGCTGGATGAATTGCAACGGAAGCTGCTGGCCGATATCAGCCTTTCGTTTAACCAGGAGAAACCACTGAAAGATATTTTGCCGGAGGTAATGAAACGAATGGTCGAATCGGATCATTATGGTATGGCAGAAACCTGGTTCCTGAATGAAGATGCCAGGTATATTCACCTGTTTTCAGGTTATATTTTACCTGAGAAAAAGGAATTGTTTTATGATACATCTTCAACTGCACTCAGTTTTGAAAAAGGACAGGGCATGCCTGGTTATGTTTGGGAAAAAGACCGGTTACATGTATGGAAAAATGTAGATAATGATCCCCGGTTTGTACGTCGTGAAGCTGCATTAAAAGCAGGCTTAAAAACAGCAGCTGGTATTCCGTTACGGAGTAAGGACCAACTGATCGGCGTATTGTTGGTTGGGCTTTTTAAAGAGGAGCGGCCGGGTGATGCCCAGTTAGCACTGTTGCAAAATGTTACACAGCATCTTGCTGAAGAAATCAGGCGAAAGCAACTGGAAGAAAGTTTAAACCAATTGTTCAATACGGCTCCTGATGTGATCAGTATTGCAGGTTTTGATGGCTTCTTTAAACGGATCAATCCTGCGTTTTGCGAATTGCTGGAGTACAGTGAAGAAGAATTGTTAGGAAAACCGTTTCGTGAATTTGTACATACGGATGATCGGGATAACACAGTAAATGAAGAAAAACAGCTTGCTTCCGGCCGGCGTACCCTTTATTTTGAGAACAGGTATGTGTCAAAAACAGGAAAAATTGTCTGGCTTGCATGGTCGGCAACACCGGTACGGGAGGAAGGTCTTATTTATGCAATTGCCAAAGACATCACCGATAAAAAAGAATTACAACGGTTGCTTGATAATGCCAGTGAATTTGCACGTATTGGTGGCTGGGAAGTAGATGTGGTCAATGATGTTCACTCATGGTCGAAAATGACAAAGGAAATACATGAGGTTGATGAGCATTTTATACCTGATATGAGGTCTGCTATTGCATTTTACAGAGAGGATGTGCGTGAGTTGGTACAACAATACGTGGGCGATGCTATTACCAAAGGTGAAGCATTCGATTTTGAATTGCCTATTATTACTGCAAAAGGAAATGAGCGCTGGGTACGTGCTATTGGCCAGGCCGAATTTCGGGATGGTATTTGTGTAAAGATCTTCGGCAGTTTCCAGGATGTTCATCAGCGTAAAACGGCAGAACTGGAATTGCAATTGTTGTTTGAAGAGCGTAACAATATTCTCGAAAGTATCGGCGATGCTTTTTTTGCGGTGGATCGTAACTGGGTTGTATCATACTGGAATAAAGAAGCCGAAGCATTGCTTGCCACAAAGCGTGAAGCAATTGTAGGTAAAAATTTATGGGATGTATTTGCCGGAGCAAAAAAGCTGGCTTCCTTTACACAGTACCATCGTGCAATGGAAACGGGTACCACCATCAGCTTCGAAGATTATTACGCACCTGTAAACAGGTGGTTTGAGATCAGTGCATACCCATCTGCC
This sequence comes from uncultured Lacibacter sp., assembly GCF_946479605.1. The sequence goes on along the minus strand of NZ_CAMLGT010000008.1, from coordinate 29,250 downwards.
AAAGGGTTGTCGGTTTATTTTAAGGATGTAAGTATCCGTAAACATGCAGAAACAGAAATCCGCCGCTCCAATGAACGTTTTGAAAAAGTAACAGAAGCTACCAACGATGCCGTTTGGGATTACGATGTATTGAATGATGTTTTATTTTGGGGCAAAGGATTCAATACGTTGTTTGGGTACAATCCTGAAACAACTGATGTAAGTTTCAGTTTTCTTCTCTCTTGTATTCATACGGATGATGCATTGCGTATAGCCGGTAAAATTCAGGAGTACATGATGGACCCAAATAGTTATAATTGGTTTGAAGAGTATCGATTTAAAAAAGCAGACGGCAATTATGCTTACGTAATTGATCGTGCTGTGTTTATCAGGAATGATCAGGGAATTGTAACAAGAGTGGTAGGCGCAATGACGGATATCAGCTACCGCAAAGAGCATGAAGAATCGTTACGAAAACTCAATGCTGTTTTGGATGAGCGTGCAAAGCAGCTGGCTGTTTCCAACAGGGAGCTGGAACAGTTTGCTTATATCGCCTCGCATGATCTGCAGGAACCGTTACGGATGGTAACCGGTTTTTTAACACAGATCGAGAAAAAGTATAATCATGTACTTGATGAAAAAGGGAAACAATACATTCACTTTGCTGTAGATGGAGCACGACGCATGCGCCAGATCATTCTTGATCTGCTTGAATTTTCAAGAGTTGGCCGTGTAAGTTTTCATCCGGAAGAAATTAATCTTAATGAACTGATTGCTGAAATCCGTTTACTCCTCAGCAGTAAGATCGAAGAAAAGCAGGCGCAGTTAGTAGCTGAGCAATTGCCTGTTCTTCGGGGACACCGTTCGCCACTCCGGCAAGTGTTTCAGAATTTAATCAGCAACGCATTAAAATACAGCCGGAGTAATGTGGCTCCTGTTGTAGAATTAGCAGTACAGGAACAGGCAGATAGCTGGCAGTTTTCAGTAAAGGATAATGGTATTGGTATTGAAAAAGAATATTATGAAAAGATCTTTATCATCTTTCAAAGGCTGCATAATAAAGATGATTATGCAGGAACCGGCATGGGCCTGGCCATCAGTAAAAAAATTGTTGAAAATCTTGGCGGCCGCATCTGGCTGGAATCAACACCCGGAGAGGGCAGTACATTTTATTTTACGCTGGCTAAATAAAATACATGATCAACTTCATACTGAAACCGTTGAGGTTAGCTGCCACTTTCTTACACAAGCCGGAAAAAAAGATGAATCGCAATTGGATGAGAAAGGAAAGATGTATATTCATTATGAAGTTTGCGGAGCGAAATGCATGCATCAGCTATTTACTGATGCGGTATTGTTTTTCCTTGAGGCTTGTTTGAAAAAAGGGGCAAAGCCTGCACATGTAAAAACTGTAATTGCTCATCCGGCTGCATTGTATGATGCATTTCAGCGCCTGCCTGGCAACACACACAGTTGCCAAAAAAATAACAAGCGGCAGTATAATAAGCTCCCGGCCAAACTGTTTGCCTGCCATTGGCAATTTGCTGTTGCTGACAGAGGTAAAGTGATTTCACCTGATTTTTTTTGACCGGGCTTTTACAGTGTTTCAGTACTAGTGCCAATATAAAGAGAGTAGTGGAATGAGCTTTGGTGTAACCGCAGCAAAAAATATGTTGAACTGTTGAATAGATTGAAACCGGTGACAAGTAAAGAGCAAAAGAAAACAGCTTTCTGTTCACCCAACCCATAAATCCTGTAATGTAAATGTGCAGATGAAGAGAGGCCGTATCATATTCCTGTTACCTGCAGCTGTGCTGGCAGTACTCATCTTTACGGGTGCATGGATCTATTTTTCCAATTACAGCAAGCAAACACACAGCAATCAGCAAAACATAGTTGTTGAACGTAAAATCAATCTCATCAGTAAAACAAATGTTGAGTTTTTAAAAGCGGTACGTGATAACCGGGGCTTCCGTTTACAACAAGATAGTTTTCATCGTTCTTCTTATATCCGCTTACGTGCATCTACAGATAATCTGCTGGCAGAGTATAAGTCTGGTATTGCCAATTCAACAGAACAGTTGTTGTTTGATGGGTATGAAAGAAATATCCGTTCCCGTTTTGCAAGGTTAGACCGGTTTATTGCACAGCCCGGCATTGCGGACAGTGTATTGATTACAAGTGAAACTATTAAAACAATACAGGAAGAAGAAAAGCGCTACCAGGTGCTCCTTGAATATCTTGAGGAAAGGAGTACGTTTTATCAACAGGAGTTTAATCGGTTTGAATACTGGAATAACCGGTTATTTGTAATATGGATCGTGTTAGCGGTTTTGTTGATGCTGTTGATGACTTTTTTATTACGGCGCAGGTGGCTGGCCGAACAGCAGCTGTTTGAAACTGAACAGATCCGTAAACAAAATGAGCGCATCAACAATATCCTGGATGGGACGAATGCAGGCACATGGGAATGGAATGTGCAAACCGGCGAAACGATTTTTAATGAAATATGGGCCAGCCTCATCGGTTATACACTTGATGAATTACAACCGGTAAGTATTGAAACATGGCAAAGGTTTGTTCATCCGGATGACCTGCAGCTGGCGAATGAAAAACTTGCGTCTTGCTTTTCGGCACAAACAAATTATTACGAATGTGCCTGCCGGATGAAACATAAAGACGGCCATTGGGTATGGATACTTGACAGAGGTAAAGTGATGAGCTGGACAGAAGATGGTAAACCATTGTGGATGTTTGGAACACATATCGACATCAGTACAGCAAAAAAAATGGAGATTGATTTAAAAGAGAGCAAATCGTTTATTGATGCTGTGCTTGAAACTGTTGATGCAGGAATTGTTGTGTGCGATGCTGAAGGGAATTTAAAACTGTTCAACAAAGCAACGAGAGAAATGCATGGAATGCCCGAACAGCCTTTGCCACCTGACCAATGGGCGACCTATTACCAACTTTACGAGAGCGATGGCGTAACTCCGCTTTCAACGGATGAAGTGCCATTGTACCGTGCATGGAAGGGATTGCCTGCAAAAGAAATTGAGATGGCCATCCGGCATCAGTCGGGCTCATGGTTATATGTAAAGGCAAACGGCTCACAGTTGCTGAATAATGAAGGACGGGTTGCGGGCGCTGTTGTGGCGATGCATAATATCACCGCATCAAAAAAAGCACAGTTGCAAATTGAAGAGAGTGAGCGAAAATTCAGAGGGATTTTTAATTCTACTTTTCAGCTCATTGGCTTTCTTGCACCCGACGGTACAGTACAGGAAGCTAATCAAACTGCACTTTCATTTGCAGGTTTGTCTTCTGAAGAAGTATTGGGTAAAAAATTCTGGGATTGTTACTGGTGGCAGATCAGTAGTGAAACACAATACCAATTAAAAGAAGCCGTTGCAAAAGCAGCGAAAGGCGAGACAGTGAAATATGAGGTTGAAATATGGGGTCATCAAAAAAAGCCGGTCACAATTCTTTTTAACCTGAAACCATTGTTGAATGATCAGGGGCAGGTAGTTGCAATTATTTCTGAAGGCTGGCCTGTACAGGATATTGTGGAAGCAAGGGCAGCTTTGCTGCAGAAGAATAAAGAACTTGAAGCATTTGCCTCAATTGCAGCACATGATTTAAAAGAGCCTGCCCGTATGATCGGGAGCTTTATGCAGCTTTTGAAAACAAAATACGGCGACCGTGTGGATGAAACCGGTTTGCGTTATATAGATGCAGCTGTAAGCAGCACAAAGCGCATGCATGAACTTATTCATGACCTGCTGGAGTATGCACGTGCAGGGGCCGGAGATGATTTGTTTTCGGAAGTGAATACAGGAAATATTGTACTTGAAATAATGGCGCAGCTTGCTGTTGTACTTGAAGAAAAAAAAGCGAAAATTATTTGTACAGATCTGCCCGTGGTGAGGGCACAAAAAACCGGGCTGGAAATTCTGTTCCGGAATCTTATTTCCAATGCTGTGAAATATCAGCCCCGGGATCATGTTCCTGTCATTCAAATCGGTTGTACAGATACAGGCAGCCATTGGCAGTTTGTTGTGGAAGATAACGGCATTGGTATGCGGCAGGAAGAATTACATACCGTATTTGATTTGTTTAAACGTTTGCATGGACGGGAAGAGTTTGCAGGAACAGGTATGGGACTGGCAACCTGTAAAAAAATAGCGAGCTTACACGGAGGACGCATTTGGGTAGAGAGTGAAGAAGGAAAGGGCAGCAGATTTTATTTTACAGTTGAAAAAAACATCACATTATTTCATACAGGAAGCAGTAAGCCGGGCAGATAAACTCTGCTCATTACTTTAAAACAGAACAGCATGAAACCAATTCATATTTTACTGGTAGAGGATAATGAAGGCGATATACTTCTTACAACAGAAGCATTGAAAGAACGGAAAATTATTAATCATATCAGTGTGCTGAAAGATGGCAAGCAGGCAATAGACTATCTTGCTGAGCAGGTTGAGAAAAACGCAGGCGAATTACCTGATCTTTTGCTGCTTGATATTAATCTGCCTAAACGGAACGGCCACGAGGTTTTAGCATTTATAAAAAACGATGAACGCTTAAAACATTTACCTGTTATTATACTCACAACATCCTCTTCGTTACAGGATGTAAACCTGTCGTACAAAAACCACGCAAATTGTTACATTACCAAACCCGTTGAGGCCGATGATTTTTTGAACGTTATGAATAAGATCGAAGATTTTTGGGTTACAATCGTTAAACTTCCGGAAATAAATAAGTAGTAATGAATAAAGATACCAGGCAATACCAGATTCTTTTGGTTGAGGATAATCCGGGTGATATTTTACTGATTGAGGAATTTATTGATGAGAAATTTGCAGCACCGGTTTTAGTGAAGGCGAAAAGTTTCAGGGATGCAGCAGATGCAATCAGCAAAAAAATGCCCCGGCCTGATGTTGTCTTGCTTGATCTTTCGCTGCCCGATAAAGGCGGTGAAGAATTAATCAGCGCCGTATTAAAAAGCTGTCCTTTCTCTCCTGTAATTGTTTTAACCGGGCATGCTGATCTGGATTTCAGTATTTATTCGCTGTCATTGGGTGCAACGGATTATCTTTTAAAAGATGAAATTAATGCTGGTGTACTTTATAAAAGTATTGTATATGGAATTGAACGGAAGCGATCGGTTTTAATTATGGAGGAGTCTGAAAGGCGTTACAGTGATTTGTTTCATCTTAGTCCGATACCCATGTGGGTGTATGATACGGAGAGCCTTGTTTTTCTGGATGTAAATGAAGCAGCAATCCGTCACTATGGTTTTTTACGTGAGGAATTTATGCAAATGACGATCCGGGACATCAGGCCTGCTGAAGATTTACCCATACTTGAGGAAGCTCTGAACGAGATGAGACAGAATAAACGGAAGTTTAAGAGCGGCATTTTCAGGCATGTCAAAAAAAATGGCGAAATCGTTATTGTAAAAATTGAAAGCAATAGCATTGATTATAAAGGGCGCAAAGGATCGGTGGTTCTTGCAAATGATGTAACAGAGCTTCTTCAGGCACAGGAGTCATTGAAAAATGCTTACCAGAACATTGTAGAAGTTGAAGAACAGGAGCGTGAGCGGTTTGCAGCTGAAATTCATGATGGTGTTGCACAGAACCTGATTGCCATACAGATGATATTTAATAATCTGCTTATTTCGTTTCCCGGTCTGTCAGATTTTTTTCACACCAATATTTTAAAGGATACGATTGAAAAGGCCGTGGTTGAGTGCAGAGATATTGTGTATGATGTGCGACCGAAAGAATTAATTGATAACGGAATTACAGCAATGATTTGGCAGCTGCTTGAAAAAATTAATGCAGCTGGTAATATTCGTGTTGCATTTGATGAGCAGGTGAGCCTTGATAAATGTTTTAAGTATAACGAGCTGTTTCATATTTACAGGATCATTCAGGAGAATTTAAACAACACGTTAAAGTACGCAAAGGCCACAGAAGTTCAGCTTAAAGTGCAACCGGAAAAAGAATATGTTGTATTGCTTTTTTCTGACAACGGAACAGGTATCAGTGATGAAATTATTAATACTCCCAGCAGCTTTTTAAGCATTAAGCGCAGGATAAAGGTGTTACAGGGCGAATTGTTTGTTTACAGTAACCAACCTAAAGGAGTAACCTTTAAATACCATATCCCACTGGTTAATTGAAGAGGTAGTCAGGTGTTGTCGTAAACCCGGCTTTTTTTTTGATTATTCTGTATAATCCGCCCGTGGTGCTATTGCGTGGTAACTGAACAGTTCAAACCAGAGGGGCTTTTCGTTCATACTGTATTCTGCAGTGTAATACAGTTTTCATTCTACTACTTTTATTACGAAATAATTACATGCCGTCTCATTGTACAGATTGGCTGTGCGGCCATGGAGCTGCTTATCAGTAATAAAAAAAGGAAGATGATCATCCGCTGCATTCATACCATTAACGTACTGCTCATCCTTGCTTTGCTTTCTTGTAAAAAAGAAACGGCAGTACCTGTGCCGGGCAATAATCAAAACAATAGCATCGGTAACCAGCAGGGCAATTATTCGGGAAACAAACTCGCTGTTTCTGCTGCAGGCAATATGACATCACCCTGGGTTGAACTTTCTGCCGATACAGTTTATACTTCCTCCAATTCAATTACATCGGCATTGGTTAAAACAATACCGGCTGGGTTTGAAAATAAGATCGTTTCGTTTTATTTGCCAAAAGGATTTATGCTGGTGTTTGCAGCGAACGAAGATGGTACCGGCGAATCGGTTTTGTTTATTGCACAGGATAGTGCCATTAAGGCCAATCTGCCTGCACGCCTGCAGAACAATATTTCTTTTATCCGTTACATTGGTATCAATAATCCTGAAAAGAAAGGAACTGCATCGGTGAATGATGCCGCTGTACAGGCTTTTTCAGCACAATGGTACTATGGCTGGAGCATGAATAAATCATCTTTTGCCAAGCAGCAGTTTGTACCCATGACCTGGGGTAAAGGATCCTGTACTGATGATCATGTGAAATACCTGGTTGAAAGAAATGATGTTGATCATCTGCTGTCATTCAATGAGCCGGATAATACTGATCAATCGAATGTGCCGGTAGATACTGCCATTAAGCGTTATCGCATTATGATGAAAACAGGTTTGCGTTTAGCATCGCCTGTTGTAACTCAAGACCAGGTTTATGGCAGCGGTAAATGGCTCAGCAATTTTATGGCACAGGCACAATCCTTAAAAATACGTGTCGATTGTTTGCCTGTTCATTGGTACGATTGGGGCAGCCAAACCAATAACGCCGCAACAGATTCATTAACGGCCGAGCGTGTTTTTAACCGCTTTGTTACATACATCAACAATGTCCATAACGCTTACCCATTGCTGCCTGTGTGGGTTACAGAATACAATGCCAATATCAACCGCACATCAGAAGTGGTACATAAATATTTCATGAAGCTTTCTACAGAGTGGATGAACAGTCAGGCTTATATCGAACGGTATTCCTATTTTTTTCCAGCTTCATTACCTGCAACTAATCCTGACAATACGTTAACGGCTGCAGGAATGTACTGGAAGAATTTGCCATCGGCAAAAGCGTTTTCTGGAAATGTTATCGCAGATGCAGTACTCATCAAATAGCAATCAACAATTATTTTTTAAACAGCAGGAGAAATTTAAACATGTGTAAGTGTTTTTTAACAGTATTGATGCTCATCTGTTCAACCGGGTTTCTTTTTTCACAAACACGTATGCCTGCACTTTTTGCAGATAATATGGTATTACAGCAGCAGCAGCTGGTTTCAGTATGGGGTACCGATCAACCGGGAACAAAAATTACGGTAAAGGGCAGTTGGGGAAAGCAGGCTGCAATAACAACTGATGCAGAAGGTTATTGGAAATTAAAATTGCAGACACCGGTTGCAGGAGGTCCTTACACTCTGATGATCAAAGGAACTACTGAAACGACCTTGAAAAATGTATTGATCGGCGAGGTGTGGTTATGTGCAGGTCAATCAAATATGGAAATGCCGGTAAAAGGATATTTCAACCAACCCGTTATTGGCAGCAATGAAACAATTTTGAATTCCGCCAACGATCATATCCGCTTTCTGAATACTCCACGTGCAGTAAGTTTAACGCCTTTGTACAATGTGCAAGGACAATGGACAGCTGCAGGCATTTCAACGACCGGTAACTTCAGTGCAACCGCCTACTATTTTGCAAAAAAGATACAGGCTGTTTTACAGGTACCTGTCGGTATTATTCAAACAGCATGGGGTGCATCTACTATTGAAAGCTGGATGGATAAACAAACACTCTCGGCATTTAAGAATAAACAACCACCGGATAAACTACCGGATTCATTTCCTAACAGAACACCTGCCATTCTGTATAATTCAATGCTGCATCCTTATGTTGGTTTTACTATTAAGGGAATGCTTTGGTACCAGGGAGAAGCAAACCGTGAAAATGCAAACGAATACCAATCTTTGTTTACTTCTATGATCAATGCATGGCGTCAACAATGGCAGCAAGGAGATTTCCCTTTTTATTATGTACAGATAGCACCTTTTGAGCCTGGAAAAGTAAATGCTGCTTTTTTGCGTGAAGCCCAACTGAAGACAATGCAGTCTGCAAAAAATACGGGCATGGTGGTAACAATGGATATTGGCGAACGCACGGTTATTCATCCTGCACAAAAAGAACAGGTGGGGACAAGACTTGCGTATTGGGCACTGGCAAAAGATTACCAATTCAACGGCATTGCTTACAGCGGGCCGGTTTATAGATCGATGCAAAAAACAAGCAATGGAAGAATTGTACTACTGTTCGATCATTGTGAGCAGGGATTAACAAGTTTGGGTAAACCCCTTACCGATTTTGAAATAGCAGGTGAGGACAAGCGTTTTTATCCGGCAAAAGCGGCCATTACAAACGATAAAAGTTGCAGCATTACCGTTTGGAGCGATAGTGTGAAAGCACCGGTAAGTGTACGTTATGCATTTAAAAACTGGGCGGCAGGTTGTTTGTTCAACACACAGGGTTTGCCGGCTTCTTCTTTCAGAACAGATGATTGGTAACACAACACTGTATGGCGTAAATAGTATGATGCTACAATCAATTTTATCAAATATGCCCACACTGTACATTAAACAGATGATTTGAATAGAATGTCCCCCATTTTTGAGAGGCTGCTTCCACAATTTTTAAACGGTTGCCGGTAGCTTTAAACCGTTAACGTTGCAATGAAAGAGATCAGACAAAACCTGCTTTTGCATCATCTTAAACAGTTCAGGCATTCAATCGTTGGTTCAATGAAAATCAAACAACTCTGCTTCTTGGCACTCTCACTTTGCTTTTGCTATTCGATAAAGGCAACGAATTATTATATCAATACCGCTGTTGGGCAGGATGCGAACAAAGGCACCAGCAAAACGCAATGCTGGAAAACCACAGCGCCGTTAGCCAATATTCAATTACAGCCCGGCGATTCTGTACTGTTTGCTGCAGGGCAGCAATTTACCGGCATGCTATCGTTGGTGAATGTAAAAGGGTTGTTGCATCATCCAATCGTCATCAGTAGTTATGTGTATAAAAGAAGTAAAAGAAAACCGGTTTTAGATGCAGGCAGTCAGCTGAATGCCTTGCTGATACAAAACTCTTCTTTCATAACCGTAAGCGGAATTGAAGTAACGGCTGTAAAACCATATCAAAAAAAAGGTACAACAAAAGCTGAAATGCGTTGCGGCATTCTTGTAGAAGTAACGAGGGATGATGTGTTTGAACAGATACAGTTGCGTGATGTGCTGGTGCATGATGTGTATTACAATCCTCCCGGCTTTACACGTTCAGCTGATGAAGTGAAATCGGCCAATGGCACACAGAGTTATGGTTGGGGTATTCGTGTTATCAACAATACAAAAGCAGGAAAGCTGACCGGAATAAAAATTCTGAAAGCAAAAGTATTTCATGTCAGTCATACAGGAATAAAAGCCACCGCTAATGTAAACGGCATTCAGCAGTTAGAAGTAGCTGAATGCACGGTGTACAAAACAGGCGGTCCGGGGATGCAGTTTTCGGGGGTAACAGACGGGCATATTCATCATAACAAAGTTGATCATTCAGGATCAACAGCCGACAGCAGAAACTGGGGCAGGGGGAGTGGTTTGTGGACATGGAGTTGCAGCAACATCATCATTGAACATAATCGTTTTGAAAATGCCAACGGACCCGGCGATTCTGCAGGTGTGCATATTGATTATAATTGTAATGATGTGATCGTGCAGTACAATCTGAGTGCAAACAACGCAGGAGGCTTTTGTGAAATTTTGGGTAATAATTATAATTGTGCTTACCGTTATAACATCAGCATTAATGATGGCTACCGTGTAAAAGGAGTAAACGGTGCTTTCCAGGAAGGAAAAATTTTCTGGTTAAGCGGATACCAGGGAAATCAAAAGAAAAATGCCGGGCCGTATAACAGTTATTTCTACAACAACAGTATTTATGTTTCTAAAAATATCATTCCCAAGGTTGCTGTAAGCAGCAGCTCCAATGGGGTATTGATAGCCAATAATATTTTTTATTTCGAAACAGCAGCGCAAATGGTTGCAGGCGATCAGAAAAAAACGGAAGTTGATGCAGACGGTGTTCCCAATGTTGTATTCACAAATAATTTGTTTTTACGTGCCGATAACTGGCCTTCCAATTTCCCGATAACAGATACAGCTCCTGTAATTGGTGATGCAGGCTATCGCAATAAAGGCGGTCTGCAACTGAAAGATTATATCCCGGCTAATAAACAGCTGGTGCAGAACAAAGGAATCGTTATTCAACCAATTCCCAACGATCGTATTGGTCTTCGCATTGGGTTAAAGGTTACGCATGATGTTTTAGGTAACCCTGTAAAAGGATTGCCTGATATGGGTGCCATTGAATTGATGGAGAATAACGAGAACTAATTAAAATTTCAATTGTGAAAAAAAATATACAGCAGAGAATACAATTAGTGTTACCGGTACTCTTGCTGCTGGCAACAGCCTGGGCGTTTTCAACAAAATCGAAGCAGGTAACTGCAGCCGATGCACAAAAGCCAAACATCATTGTTATACTCGTTGATGATGCAGGTTATGCCGATTTTGGGTTCATGGGATCGAAAGATCTGCAAACGCCAAACATTGATCAATTGGCCGCAACAGCTGTACGGTTTACTGATGCACACGTATCGGCTTCTGTATGCAGTCCTTCAAGAGCAGGTTTGTTAACGGGAAAATATCAACAGCGTTTTGGCTACGAGTGTAACGAAGGCGAAGGTTATACTGGTATGGATACAACGCAAACAATATTGCCGGAATTGTTACAGCAACAAGGTTATGCAACAGCTGCATTTGGGAAATGGCATCTTGGGTTTACATCAACTCAACATCCGTTGCAAAAAGGTTTTCAGTACTACTACGGTTTTTTAAGTGGCGGCAGGAGTTATTTCTATCAACCCAATAAAGATGACAGGCAGGGCGCTAAAACTGCTTTACTGGAAAATAGGCAACAGGTAAAGTTCACTGGTTATCTTACAGATGTACTTGGCGATAAAGCTGCCGCATACATCAGGCAACAGAAGCAACAACCATTCTTTATGTACTGGGCGCCCAATGCAGTGCACACGCCAATGGAAGCAAGCAAAGCCGATATGGAGAGATTTGCTAAACATCCCCGACAAAAATTAGCAGCCATGACTTTTGCTTTAGACAGAGCTGTTGGGAAAATAGTAAATACTTTAAAGCAGGAAGGATTGTTTGATAATACGATGATCGTTTTTTTAAGTGATAACGGTGGTGCACATAATAACCAATCGAGCAATTTGCCTTTGAAAGGGTTTAAAGGAAATAAATACGAAGGAGGCCATCGTATTCCTTTCTTCATCAGTTGGCCAAAGCAAATAAAGGGCGGGGTATTTGCTGGTCTGACGTCATCACTTGATATTTTTTCCACAGCATTAGCTGCAGCAGGAAGTAATGCAACAGTATTTAATGGGTTGGATGGTGTTGATCTGTTGCCGTTTCTGCTCAGAAAAAAACAGTCGAGTCCACATGAACAGTTAGTATGGCGTAAAGACGGGGCCGCAGCGATCCGTTATAATCAATATAAACTTATACGTGTAAAAGGTGCAGGTGAACGATTGTATGATTTGAGTAAAGATCCCGGCGAAACAACCGATCTGCAATCAGCAAAGCCGGAGATATTTGCTATGCTGAAAGAAAAATTAAATAACTGGGAAAAAGATAAAATGAAACCCTTGTGGACGGAAGGCGCCATGTGGGATACGATAACCCTGATGATCCACGATGATTTAATGCACAACCGCAAAGTGCGTGTAAAGAATCCCGAGGAGCTGCAAATATTTCGTTTAACACATTAGCCATGAGTAACCTTATAAATTACACATCTTATGATTACAAAACAAAAAAGCCGGAATATTGAAAAGGTGAATCAAAAATTAAATGTAAAACTTGCATTCATTTACTTTTTATTGGTTCTCTTTTTCATTTTGTTGATTGTAATGTTATAGCTTCATGGTCGAACCGTTGAAAAAACTTAGCTAACACGAAATGCATCTGCATTGTAAACTGTGTTAACGATTAATCAGAAAGCTTTGTCTGTCCGTATAAAAAAATACTCCTGCCTGCTGCTTTTACTTGCTGTAGTTTATACCGGCTACACCCAACAAACCAACGCCTTCATAAGCATTTCTGATGAACTGGTGAATAACGAAGTAACGTCTGTTATTCAGGACAAAAACGGTTTTATGTGGTTTGGTACAAGAGGTGGCTTGCAATGTTTTGACGGGTATGGTATGAAGCTGCTAAAAAATGATTTTGGCAAAGGGAGTAATCTCTTAAGCCAGTCGATTGAAGTTTTGCAGAACGGCAAACAGAATAATATCTGGATCGGCACAAAATCAGGGGGATTAAGCGGGTACAATTTAAAAACGGGAAAGATCAGCAACTACAGCAATCAAACAGCTAACACCACAGGCTTCAATGCCGATTATATTCTTTCCATACTGGATACCGACAGCGAAAAATTATTCATTGGCACATGGAAAGGTTTTCAATACCTCAACAAAAAAACAGGGGAGTTTACCATTCTTAACAGCATTTGGAAAACTTTCGATATTCAAACAGACGATAACAACGGATACTGGCTTGCAACAAACAGCGGACTAAAACATTTGAACCGGCAATTGGTCAATGATGTGTCGTACAACTTTGGAATACCGGCGATCAATATCACTGCCGTTGTAAAAGATAAACGGCAGAACTGTTTGTGGCTGGGCACATGGGATCAGGGTTTGCTTCAATTCGATCTTCGTACAAAAGAGGTCAGGCAGTACAAACATCAAAAAGCGAATACATCTTCACTAAGTTCCAACAACACGTATCGTCTTTTACTCGATTCAAAAGGAACGTTGTGGGTGGGCACCTGGGGTGGTGGCTTAAACAGGTTTAACCGTGCAACAGGATCGTTTGAAAAAATAGAGTTAAGTGTTCCCGGAATTTATACAAGCGATAACCAGATCATTTTAACGATACAGGAAGATCCTTCGGGTTTGTTATGGGTGGGCACCGATGGTACGGGTGTGTTTAAGTTCGACCTGAATCAAAAAAAGTTTACCAATATCGGTTATGGTAATAAAATAAATCCATTGCAAGGCAGCACACATGTGTTGTCGGTTTTTGTTGATCCGTTCAACAAACTCTGGCTTGCAACAAAAGGTGGTGGTATTCAATACTCAACAGATTGGGTGCATTTCAACAAACTTACGATTGAAACAAAAGAAATTAATTCGCCTGCATTGCCTTATGAAAGCCGTACGTTTCTACAGACAGGCGATTACTTATGGATCGGCACCAACAAAGGATTGATCCGCATCGTTAACAAAGGATCGAAGCCCGGCAGTTATGATGTTTTTTTGCCAAGGCTGAAAGACTCTACCTCCATCAGCGGCAAAAAAATTACGATGCTGGTAAAAGATGCTGCTGGTAAAATCTGGATCGGCACGCAGGAAAGCGGGCTCAGTTATATTTCCGGTTACGATAAAAATCAGCAACCCGTTTTTAAGAATTATTTACCGGCTTATGCAGTAAAAGGTGCGTTACAAAACGAACGTGTAAGCTGCTTATTGGTTGATTCGAAAAACAGGTTGTGGATTGGTACATACAAAGGGTTGCATCTTTATCAACCTGCAACAGATCAGTTCCAGCTGTTTGTGCAAACAAACGAGCCCAAAAACTCCATCAGCAATAACACTATACTTTGTTTGGCAGAAGATAAGTATGGAAATGTTTGGGCAGGCACGCAGTATGGGTTAAATAAAATAACCGGTATTGAAAACGGAAAATTGAAGGTAAGCAGCTTTACCATGAAAGAGGGATTGCCCAGCGATTATGTGCACGCTGTTATACCCGATAAGGCAGGACATATCTGGGTAAGTACAAACAAAGGCATTGTACGGTTTAACCAGTCGAATAAATCATTTGCTGTGTTTGACAAGCGTGATGGAGTTCAGTCAATTGTTTTTTCGGAGAATGCATCGTACAAAGATGCAAATGGCCGTTTCTTCTTTGGCGGACTGGAAGGGCTTACTTATTTTTTTCCTGACAGTATAGCAATCAGCCAGTTTTATCCGCCAATCTATTTTACCAATTTAAAGATCAACAATCTTCCCTATGAATATGGGAAAGACGAAGTGGATAGTTCTGTTTTGGATAAACCTTTTTATGAAACAAAAACGATTACACTCAACTATAAAGAGAATATTGTTTCTATTGAATTTGCAGCACTCGATTATCATGCACCCGATAAAAATGAGTACATGTATAAGCTGGAAGGATTTCATGATGAGTGGGTATATGCCGGAAACAACAGGCTGGTTTCGTTTACTAATTTAAATCCCGGCACTTATCATTTAAAAGTAAAAGCAAGCAACAGCGATAAAGTATGGAGTAAAGCAGGACATGAATTGGAAATTAAAGTGTTGCCGCCACCCTGGAAAACCTGGTGGGCTTACAGTCTGTATGTTGCAGTATTTATTTTTCTTCTTTGGTTAACAAGGCATCTTGGCTTGCGCCAGGCGGCATTAAAAAATCAATTAGCACTTACAGAGCATGCAAGGAAGCAGGAGCAGGAGATGGCCGATTATAAGGAGCGTTTGTTTACCAATATTTCGCATGAGTTCCGTACGCCGTTAACGCTTATTCTAGGGCCGCTTGATGATTTGTTACAACGCAGGAAATTTGAAACAGCAGTTGAAAAAAGTCTGCGGTTAATTCAAAAACAATCCAAGCGGATGTTGCGCATGGTAAACCAGTTGCTCGATTTTCAAAAAGCCGAAGCAGGTAGTTTAAAACTCTCGCTGCAACCGGGTGAAATGGTTTCTTTTTGTCAAGATATTTTTATTTTATTCAGTGATGAAGCAACACGTAGAAATATTACCTATCGTTTTATTGCAGAAGAAAAATACCTGTCGGTTACGTTTGATCATAATAAGTTAGAGATCATTGTTTTTAATATTTTATCGAATGCATTTAAGTTTACACCTAACGGCGGAAGTATAACACTTGCTGTAAAACGAAATCAAGATCAGTATTGTGAAATAAGCGTGCAGGACACAGGTAAGGGTATTCCCCCAAATGAACTCGAACGCATATTCGATCGTTTTTACAGGGGAAAAGAAGAAGATGCCACAACTATTTCCGGTACAGGCATAGGACTTGCATTTGTAAAAGAACTAACAGCTTTGCACAAGGGCACCATACAGGCGAAAAGCGATGGAGTGAACGGAAGTTTATTCACCGTTATATTGCCTACTACTGCGGTTGCAGCAAACAGTATGCATAACGCCGCAGAATTAGTCAGCAATCGAAACCAGCAAACTGATACAACTTTAAACTTAACAACTATGTTGGAAGAAAATGAACAAATCATTCAGGAACAGGAGCAGTCTATTATCCTGGTGGTTGAAGATGAGTCGGACATGCTGCAATACATCTGCGAAATGCTGGCACCTTCGTTTAAAGTGATTACCGCAACAAATGGAAGGGAGGGTATTGAGAAAGCATTGGAAACAATTCCTGATTTGATTGTGAGTGATGTGATGATGCCCGAAGTAGATGGTATTGAATTGTGCCGGAAGTTAAAATCGGATAAAGACAGTTCACATATTCCAATTATTCTCTTAACTGCATTGTCTGATGTGGCACATCATGTACAAGGCATTCGTGAAGGGGCTGATGTGTATTTGCCAAAACCGTTTAACTCACAACTTTTGCTGGTGCATATTCACAACCTCATCAATTCAAGAAATACACTCAAGGAAATTTATGCAAAGCGAATTTTGCTTGGTACGGGTAATTTTGAAATAAAATCATTTGAAGAGGAGTTTTTGGTGAAGCTGATGAAGCTGGTGGAAGAAAATATTTCGAATAGCGATTTTAATAATGATGATCTGGCCATTCTGATGTTTATGAGCCGTTCTACTTTTTACCGGAAATTGAAAGCAGTAACCGGTATGTCTGGCAACGAATTTATCAGAACTGCCCGTTTAAATTATTCAGCGAAATTGTTGGAAAGCGGTAAGTATTCGGTAACGGAAGCAGCTTATGAGGCAGGGTTTAACGACATTAAATATTTCCGAAAGCGATTCCAGGAGCAATTTGGCGTAAGCCCTTCGGAATTTAAAAAGTAGATACTGTTTTCTCTGAACAGGATGTGTGCAGCAATGCTCCGCCTGCCCCCCTTTTTTGAAACAAACAAATATCCACATAGTAATAATTTAGCTGCTATTGCAAATGGCCATATAATTGCTTGCATTTTTCCTGTTGGAGCCGGCTTTCAATAAAATATAAAAGACATTTGCAAAAATATCGTTCAGATGAATTCAACTCATTTGCCTTTTAAACGCTGTATTGGTTTGCTTGTTTTTTTTCTGGCCTTTCAGGTGGGTAATGCTCAACAAGCGAATAATGAGTGGGAAAAACCGTTACTCCTGCATCAGAATATGGAAGCCGCACATGCATCCTTTATGCTGTTTGACCGAAAGGAAGATGCCGTGGCTGATAAATTTGACGCTTCTCCTTTTTACCAATCGTTGAATGGTGAATGGAAATTTTTGTATTCGGATAATTATAAGAACCGGCCACTCAATTTTTTTGAACCGCAGTTGAATGATTCGAAGTGGAACAAACTTACTGTTCCGTCCAACTGGGAGCTGCATGGCTTTGGCTTGCCCATCTATACAAATATTGTTTATCCATTTCCACGTAATCCGCCGTTTGTAGGTGAGGATAACCCGGCAGGAACTTATCGGAAAGAATTTACGGTACCCGATAACTGGAATGGTAAGGAAGTGATTCTGCATTTTGGTTCTGTTACCGGTTGTGCATTTGTATACGTCAACGGAAAAAAAGTTGGCATCAGTAAAGCATCAAAAACAGCAGCTGAGTTTAATGTTACAAAGTATTTGCAGAAAGGAAAGAACCTGCTGGCAGTTCAGGTGTTTCGCTGGCATGACGGCAGCTATCTCGAAGACCAGGATTTCTGGCGGTTGAGTGGTATTGAGCGTGATGTTTTTTTGTATGCGGTACCAACTTTAACAGTGTGGGACTTTTTTCTCACTGCAGATCTTGATGCACAATATAAAAACGGGTTGTTCAATGCCGCCATTATTTTACGGCAGTTTAAAGGCAATAAGATCACCAACGGAATTATAAGCGTTGAATTACTTGACAGTAAGGGCAACACGGTATTACGTGAAACCAAAACAATAAAAGCCGGAACAGATAGTTTGCAAACAGTTTCGTTCAGTGGCAAACTGCAGCAGCCAAAGCAGTGGAGTGCAGAAATGCCCAACCTGTACCAATGCATCATCAGCCTGCAGGATGTAACAGGTAAATCGATCAGCACTACTGCAGCAAAAGTGGGTTTCAGAAAAGTGGAGATCAAAAATGCACAACTGCTGGTAAATGGAAAAAAGATCATGGTGCATGGTGTTAACCGGCATGAGCATGATGAATACCTTGGTCATGTGCCCACAAAAGATTTAATGATCAGGGATATTCAATTAATGAAGCAATACAACATTAATGCAGTTCGTACGGCACATTACCCCAACGATCCGCTATGGTTAAAGTTGTGCGATGAGTATGGATTGTATGTGGTAGATGAAGCCAATGTTGAAATACATGGTATGGGCGTATCAACCAATGCCAATCTTGATACAAGTATTCATCCTGCTTATTTACCCGAATGGGCTCCGGCCATTATGGATCGTATTCAACGCATGGTGAAGCGTGATAAAAATCATGCATCGGTCATTACATGGAGTATGGGCAATGAATGTGGCAATGGAAAAGTTTTTCATGATGCATATCGCTGGATAAAACAGCATGATAAAACAAGGCCGGTACTGTTTGAGCAGGCAGTGGAGGACTGGAATACAGATATTGTAAGCCCGATGTATCCCAGCATTAGACACATGAAAGATTATGCGAACGACTTAACCAAAAAACGTCCTTACATTATGTGCGAGTATGCACACGCAATGGGCAACAGCAGTGGCAACTTCCAGGAATATTTTAATATCATTAAAGCCAGCCCGCACATGCAGGGTGGTTTTATCTGGGATTGGGTTGATCAGGGTATTCAAACAAAAGATGAAAACGGTAAATCGTATTGGGCTTATGGCGGCGATTTTGGTGCAGGTCATTTGCAGAATGATGAGAATTTTTGCGCTAACGGATTAGTAGCAGCCGATCGTTCACCACATCCCGGTATTTATGAAGTAAAGAAAGTGTACCAGGATATAATTATTAAAGATAAAGACTGGCAGAACGGAGTTGTTGTTGTTGAAAATAATTTCAATTTTACTTCACTGTCAAATTATCAATTCAAATGGGAGTTGGTAAAGAACGGAACAGCGATACAAACAGATACGTTTTCGATCAACCTGTTGCCCGAATCATCTGCAGAAGTAAAACTGAAATTACCTGCAATGGATAAGAACAATGAAGTGATGCTGAACGTTTACGCAGTAACAAAAACAGCTACTGCCTCAATACCTGCAATGCACGAAGTTGCCCGTGAGCAGTTTGGCGGAAACAGTCTTCAGTTCTTTACACAACAACATATTTCCAATGGCACATTAACGGTACGTAAAACAGAAAATAATATCAACTTCCAATCAGGTAACATCAGCGGAAGTTTTAATACCAAACAAGGAAAATTGGTTGCTTATACTGCAGGAACCCATTCGCTTATTACCACCTTTCCTGAACCTTATTTCTGGCGTGCGCCAACGGATAATGATTTTGGTAACCAGATGCCGCAACGTTTAGGCTTTTGGCGAAATGCACACAATCTCTTGCAGCTTGATACAGTAAAAGTGCAGGAGCAGAACAAAGACGGGTTACAAATAGACTGTTATTATCGGATGGCCGGTGTTGAAGTGCCGTATATCATTTCTTATCAGCTCTTGAATAACGGTGCGGTTAAAGTAACAGCTTCTATTGATCTGCAGGCGAAAAAACTTCCGGAGATGCCCCGCTTTGGTATGCGAATGGCATTGCCGAAAACATATACGCATGTTGATTTTTATGGCAGAGGCCCGTGGGAAAATTACAGCGACAGGAATACTGCTTCCTTTGTTGGAATATATCAACAAAAAGCAGCCGATCAGTTTGTGGCAAATTATATACGCCCACAGGAAAACGGCTACAAAACAGATATACGCTGGGTGCAGTTTTATGATGACCAACAGTATGGAATTAAGATAACAGGTGTACAGCCGATCTGTTTCAGCGCACTGCCATATACAACTGAAGATCTCGATCCGGGTGTTACAAAAAAACAACAGCACCCATCTGATTTGAACGAACGGAAATTCATGTCAGTTCACATCGATTTAAATCAACGAGGAACAGGGGGCGATAACAGTTGGGGAGCCTATCCGCATGCGCCTTATCTACTAACGAATAACAAGTATACATACAGTTATATTATTGAGCCCGTAACAAAATAAAATACATGAAGAAGATCATCAACCGCATATTGCTTGTAACAACTGTATTGTTCATAAGCGTGTACGTACATGGCCAGTCAAAAAACAAAAAGCCGAATATCATTCTGATCTATACCGATGATCTAGGGTATGGCGATGTGAGTTGTTACGGCACATCGGCCATTCCAACGCCGAATATTGATCGTTTGGCAAAGAATGGTGTACGTTTTACCAATGCACATGCAACATCTGCAACCTGCACACCATCACGCTTTTCGCTGCTCACAGGAAAGTATGCATGGCGCAAAGAGGGAACAGGTATTGCTCCCGGTGATGCATCGTTGATCATTCCTGTTGCTACAACAACATTGCCGGGCATGTTACAAAAAGCAGGGTACAACACTGCAGTTATTGGTAAATGGCATCTGGGGTTGGGCGACGCAAAAGGAGCAGATTGGAACGGTGTCATCAAACCGGGGCCGCTTGAGATCGGGTTTAATTATTCGTTCTTAATTCCTGCAACCGGTGATCGTGTGCCTTGTGTGTTTGTAGAAAATCATCATGTAGTAAATCTTGATAAGAATGATCCGATAACAGTTAGTTATACCGGACCGGTTGATCCCAATGCACCAACGGGAAAGAAAAATCCTGAGCTGTTAAAAATGCATCCATCGCACGGGCATGATATGACGATTGTGAACGGCATCAGCCGCATTGGCTATATGACCGGTGGTAATGCCGCCCTTTGGAAAGATGAAGACTTTGCAAACATTCTTGTGCAGAAAGCAACGGCGTATATAGCACAACAAACAACAAATCCGTTCTTTTTATATTTCTCTACTCATGATATTCATGTGCCACGAATAGCCAATGAACGTTTTGCAGGCAAGAGCGGCTTTGGCCCGAGAGGAGATGTGCTTTTGCAATTAGACTGGACAGTTGGACAAATTGAAGAAGTACTGAAGAAAAATGGTTTGCTTGAAAATACGCTTATCATTTTCACCAGTGATAACGGACAGGTTATTGATGACGGGTACAAAGATGACGCTGTTGAAAAATTAGGAGATCATAAACCCAATGGCATTTATCGTGGAGGTAAATACAGTGCATTTGAAGCAGGTACACGGGTGCCGTTTATTGTAAGTTGGAAAGGGAAAGTGAAACCGGGTAAAGTAAACAATGCATTGTTCAGTCAGGTTGATTTGTATGCAAGCCTGGCTGCATTGGCCGGTGTAAAAGTAGAAGCAGGACAGGCGCCTGACAGTAAAAATTGTTTACCTGTATTGCTTAATCAAACAAATAAGCCACGTGATTTTTTAGTTGAACAATCAATTAACTCTACACTCTCACTGCTCATAGGCAATTGGAAATATATTGAGCCATCAAAAGGGCCAAGGATCAATAAAGATACAAATACCGAATTGGGCAATGATCCCAAACCGCAATTATATAATCTGGCAGATGATCCGGGTGAAACTAAAAATCTTGCGGAAGTTTATCCTGAACGGGTGAAAGAGATGAAAGTAACGCTTGAAAAAATCAGGAACATGCAGGTTGGTAAATAGTAAAGCTGTTCATTCAATAGTAAACATATTAACGGGGTATATAACAAAGAAAGGCATGAAGCGGAATTCTTATTTTCTGTTTGGGTTGATGTTCAGTTGTCTTGCTGCAGTTGCCCAAACTAAAAAGCAACAACCGAACGTAATTGTTATTCTTGCAGATGATCTTGGCTGGGCCGACCTTGGTTCTTACGGCAGTACGTTTTATGAAACACCAAATCTTGACAGGCTTGCTTCTAACGGAATTCGTTTTACACAAGCTTATGCAACCTGTCCTGTTTGCAGTCCCACACGTGCAAGTATGATGACAGGAAAATACACTGTAAAGACAGGAGTTACTGATTGGATCAGAGGCAGGCAGGAAGATGGCAAAGCAAAGCCGTATGAAAAATTAATTGCACAACCTACCGCTTATCAATTGGCACTCGAAGAAAAAACCATAGCTGAATATGCAGTGGCGAATGGGTACAAAACATTTTTTGCAGGAAAATGGCATTTGGGTGAAGAGGAAAAGTATTGGCCCAGTTACCAGGGATTTCAAACAAACGTTGGAGGATGGAGCAAAGGTTCACCTACAGGAAGAGTCAATGATACAACAGGAGGTTTTTTTACACCGTATAAAAATCCAACGTTAACCGATGGTCCAAAAGGTGAATATTTAACTGACAGGTTAACGAACGAATGCCTGTCATTCTTAGAGAACAATAAACAATCGCCTTTCTTTTTAATGTATTCGTTATATGCAGTACACAATCCCATGCAGGCACCGGCAGCATTGATAAAAAAGTACGAAGCAAAACAAAGACAGCTTGGCATCAACAGCAACGAACGTTTTGCGAAAGATGAAGCATGGATGAAATATGAACATGGCTGGCGAAGAAGATTGGTACAGGATCATCCTGTTTATGCAGCCATGATTGAAAACATGGACTCGAATATCGGCCGTATCATGAATAAGCTGCAACAGCTACATATTGATGATAATACGTTGGTGATCTTTACATCAGACAATGGTGGGCTGAGTACTGCAGAAGGAAGCCCCACAACCAACGCTCCGTTAAGAGCAGGTAAAGGTTGGTTATACGAAGGAGGTATTCGTGTGCCGTTGATCATGTATTGGAAGGGAAAGATCATTTCCGGCACAAGCTCTGAACTGCCGGTAACTACAGCTGATCTGTTTCCAACCATCGCTAATGCCATCAACACGAACTATCAAAAAGAAAAGGAAGTTGATGGTGAAAATATTTTTCAGCTGTTGAAAAATCCGCAGGCAAACAATAACAGAAAACTATTCTGGCATTATGCGCATTACAGTAACCAGGGTGGCAGACCCGGTTCGGCCATACGTGCAGGAAATTTTAAACTGATATATCATTACGAGGATGATAGTGTGGAGCTTTATGATGTTGTGAATGATATTGCTGAGAAAAATAATATTGCATCAGCCCATTCCCAAATTACTGCACAACTGAAAAAAGAATTGTTCAATTGGTTAAAACAAACCAATGCAGGCAGGCCGTACAGAAATCCTTCTTATGATCCGGCTGCTGTTTCTTTCCCTTCAACAGAACAAAAGTAAATGCATGGCTTGTTTCCGGGATAAAATACATGGATTTACTGAAAAACAAAATTTCCACTTGATTGTTTAACTGATTACAGTGTATTCGCAACACAGGTGAAACAGTTTTAGCGTAAAAAACTGGTGCGTTACAATGCCTGTCACCTCAATCTTGTTGAACGAATTACACCGCTATTTTGAAGCGCTGACCCACCCGGCGAGTGAAATATAGTTGCGTACTTAGTTGTGTATTTTAAAATCAAAACTAAAACTGAAACGATGCTTGTGTTTAAAAGGATTTCTCCCTCTCACGCCGGCTTAATTTGCTTCTTTCTGTTAATGAGCCTGCGGTCATTTTCACAATCAACTACAGTAACCGGTACTGTTATTAATGCAGCAGATAACTCGCCTGTTGCCGGCGTATCAGTGATGCAACAGGGGTCTGCTAAAGGAACCACCACTGATCAGAAAGGATTTTTCTCCTTAGCAGTATCTGTGGCAAAACCTGTGCTTGTATTCAGCAGCATAGGTTATCAAACGTATACGCTCAATTGGGATGGGGCTTCAGCCATTGCCATTAAACTGGAACCTGAAGTTGCTGCATTGCAGGATGTGGTGGTAGTTGGTTATGGCACACAGAAAAAAGTGAATCAGACTGGTGCAACACAAACACTCAAACTGGATGAATCAGTAAACCAGCCGGTAACAAATTCAGGTCAGTTGATGTATGGTAAGTTTTCCGGTGTGCAGTTAACACAAAGCAGTGGTTTACCTGGTGCAGATGCATCAAGCATTGTGATAAGGGGTATCGGAACGTTTGGGAATTCAACGCCATTAGTGGTTATTGATAATATTCAATACGATAACCTGAGTGTATTTAATAACCTGGCTCCTTCCGATATTGAAAGTATTTCAGTTTTGAAGGATGCGTCGGCTGGTGCCATTTATGGTGCACGTGGTGCAAACGGTGTGATCATTGTTACAACCAAGAAAGGAAAAAGCGGGTCAATGAATGTGTTGTATAATAACTATTTCGGATTCCAGGAAGTAACGGTCGTGCCAAAATATTTAAATGCTCCTGATTATGCCACTTTAAAAAATGAAGCAGACATTAACAGGAACGGCCCAACAACAACATTGCGTTATTCGCAGGCAGATATACAAGCCATGCGTGACGGAACTGATCCAGACCGTTTTGCAAATACCAACTGGGCAAAAGAAATTTTACGCAGAGCGCCTATTCAAAATCATTACATCTCTTTTTCGGGTGGTAACGACCGTACCACATTCAGAGCATCATTTGGATATTTAAATCAGGAAGCAGTTGTTCGTGGTAAATTTCAATCGAGCCGTTATAATTTAAGTTTGAACTTAAATTCAAAACTTACCAATTGGCTTACTATCAGCAATACTTCCAATTCTTATTGGTCAAGATTTACCGGGCCTACCGGTGGTGCCGATGCAATTACAGGTGAAACAGGAATTATTAATCAATTTCAACGTTCATCGCCAACTGTTCCTGTTTATTACAAAAGCGGAGAGTATGGAACAGTAGATGGATCGTATTATAATGTAAACGCCAGCTTCCCCATCACCAATGCAATACGAAGAGGATATTTGGGCGACTACAGCAGCGATGAAATAAATTTCGCAAACCGTTTTGGCGTAAACATCAACTTCACAAAAGACCTTTCATTTGAAACAAGCGGCAGCTTTAATATTTTCAACAGCCAGGAATCAGATTTTACTCCACGCAATGGAACATACGACTGGGCCGGTCAAATTGTGGCTCAAAACCCGTTGAATGTTTTACGAAACAGCACAGCATTCAACTACAGGTTATTGAATGAAAATATTCTGCGTTACTCTCATACGTTTAAATCAAAACATGAACTATCTGTTTTGTTGGGTCATTCGGTTCAATATGGCCGTAATGATGGCTTCTCCGGTTCTTTAAAAAATTTTCCTACAGATGGTTTGCAGGAATTTAATGCGGGTGGTGTAACAGAGCCAAACGTTGCAGGTGGTGCTACAGAATTTGCAATACAATCACTTTTCTCAAGGGTGAACTATACGTACGATGGTAAATATCTGTTAGAGTTAAATATAAGGCGTGATGCTTCTTCACGATTTGGGTCAGCCTATCGCTATGGAAATTTTCCTTCAGCATCTGCAGGTTGGAGAATCAGCCAGGAGAGCTTTATGCGTAATGTAACTTGGATCTCAGACCTGAAATTAAGAGCCAGCTGGGGTATAACCGGTAATGATAATATCCTCAATTACCTGTATGCACAAACGTACAATGTTGGTCTGGATTATTTTTTGGGAAATACAATTGTAAGTGCAGCCGCATTAACCACACTTGCCAACCCAAATGTAAAGTGGGAAACAATTGAACAATATGATATTGGCATTGATGCAGGATTCTTTAAAAACAGCTTATCAATAACTGCCGACTATTTCAACCGTAGCAGTTATGATCTGTTGTATAGCAATTTTCCTGTTCCATCATCAATTGGTGTAACCAATCTTTCTGCATTAAATGCAGCGAGTATGGTCAACAAAGGTTTGGAAGTGGTTGTAAATTATCGTGGACGTATAAAAGGCGGACTTACATACAGTGTTGGTGGGAGTGTAAGCAAGTTTGCAGATAATAAAGTAACCGGTTTAGGCGACCGTGGTTTAGAAAGCATCAGTGGCGTAAGCATCATCAGGGTAGGAGTTCCCTACAACGCATACTATGGTTACAAAGCCATTGGTATTTTTCAATCGGATGCAGAAATCGCAAGTGCAGCAAAACAATTCAACAACCCAGCCTTAACCAAGCCGGGTGATATCAGGTATGCTGATTTAACAGGCCCTGATGGTAAACCTGATGGTGTGGTGAATGATCTCGACAGAACGATTATCGGTAATCCATATCCTTCATGGATTTATAATTTCAATGCAAATCTTAATTTCAAAGGGTTTGATTTAAATGTACTGTTTGAAGGTATTGGTAAAGTAGATCGCATTCTTTACGATAACGGACAGTTGCCATTTGAAGGGGATAGAAATAACGTATTAACGTATTGGCTCGATCGCTGGACACCAACATCACCTTCAACTAAATTGCCAAGACTTGGCGGCTACAGTAATGCACTCATTTCTTCTTTTTATATCGAGGATGCATCATTCCTGCGCATGCGTAACCTGGAGATTGGTTACTCATTGCCATCATCGGTTATTAAACGGATTGGCTTATCAAAAGTGCGTGTATTTCTTGGCGCACAAAACCTGTTAACATTTACCAAACTGGAAAATTTTGATCCCGAAAGAGCAAGAGGTCGCAATACCGATCAGAATGTTCCGCTTTATAAAGTGTACACATTCGGTTTAAACGTGAAATTATAAACTACTCATCGGGTAAAACCCAATAAAAATATGTTTATGAAAAAAATAGTTGTCATACTGTTTGCATTTTCTTTCGTTGGTTGTTCAAAAGATTTTACAGAGAGAGAATCGCTTACACAAATTGCAAAAGAAAATTTCTGGAAGTCAGAACAGGATGCTCAACTGGCTGTCAACGGTATTTACGATGCGTTGCAGGACAGGGCGCTGTACAGTGGTAATCTCAATGCAACAGCCGGGCTTACGATGTTCGATTGTTTTGGCGATAATCTGTATAACAACTATAAGTGGGAAGGTCCAGGTGATTTTATGATCGGGATCATTACACCATCCAATGCGCTGTTCAGTAGTGTCTGGAGTTCGTCGTATAAAGGAATAGCAAGAGCCAATGCTGCTATTGAGAATATACAAAACATGTCAACTTCGCTTATCAGCCAGGATAAAAAGGATGCATTATTTGGTCAGGCATTGTTCCTGCGTGCATTGTTTTATTTTAACCTTGGCGTTTATTTTCAGGATGTGCCGTTAATAACAAAGGTTCAAACGCTAGAAGAGGCTTATGTTGTAAAGAATACCTACCAGGAAGTAAATGCACAGGTGATTGCCGATTTAACGGAGGCCGTTAATAAGTTGCCCGTTTCTTACCCCGCAACACAATACGGATATGCTACAAAAGGGGCAGCGTTGGGTTTATTAGCCCGGGTTCATCTGTACAATAAAAATTACCAGGGCGTGGTTGATGCTACTGGTACATTGCTCACATTAGGTTACACACTGAATACGAGCTATGCGCAGTTGTTTACTGAACAGGGGGAACTGTCAAAAGAAATTATTTTCTCTGTACGTTTTAACCAGGATGTATCGAACAACGGTGAATTATTTTCAGCTACGTTTACAGGCAACCCCGCTATTGATAAATTACCGATGCCTAATTTGGTAAAAGATTATTATTGTACCGATGGTAAACCCATTACACAATCGCCATTGTACACCCCGGGAACAGCTGCAAACAATGCACCGCAAAAAAACAACCGTGATCCCCGTTTAACTGCATCTGTATATTTCAGAGGAGATATTTTTTTAACAGATCTTAACCGTGCGTTTGCCACTACGCCTACCACTTATGGTTTAAAGAAGTACATCAGAAATGCTTCAGTATCTGCAGCAGGTATTGGTGCTTTTAGTCCGGGTGGTCAGGATTTTATTGTGATCCGTTATGCTGATGTGTTATTGATGCGTGCAGAAGCGTTGGTTGAATTGAATCAGTTAACAGAGGTGTATTCATTGGTTAACCAGGTTAGGCAACGTGTAAGCATGCCAACTGTTCAAGCAGTTGAAGGAGCATCGTTAACGCAGGCAGCTTTACGTGATGTTGTAAGACATGAAAGAAGGGTTGAATTAGCATTTGAAGGATTACGGTATTTCGATCTGAAGCGTTGGGGTGATGTTCAGAATTCTTACAACAGGGCAAAGGCAGATAATATCAGCGGTTATATCCCCATTTATCTGCCCGGTAAATCAGAAGTATTCCCGATTCCTCTCTCTGAGTTAAATGTTAATTCAAATCTTGTACAGAATACTGTTTGGCAATAATCTTTTCACAGCGTAACGAAGGCACAGTAGTTTTCTACTGTGCCTTCGTTTATTTATGTTCATGATAAGCTGGGTGTGTTTGCTTTCGGGCATAGGAAGCTGTCATTTGTAAGGCCAGTGGAATTTTCATCGGGATAAATGAAGCGTCTTTTGCTGAGCCCAACCTTTTTACATACCCATATTCCTGCATTGTAAGCACAGCTTCATTTTTGCATGTATATTTGGAGCTCAATCTTTTTTATGGACGAACAACAAAATGCAAACCCCAACCAGCTTAACATTGAGATCACAGAAGAAGTGGCAGAAGGTGAATATGCCAATCTTGCTATCATCACACACAGCCATGCAGAATTTGTGATCGATTTTGTGAACGTAATGCCTGGTACACCTAAAAGCAAAGTAAAATCGAGGATCATTTTTACGCCGCAGCATGCCAAACGTTTTATGAAAGCGCTTACAGAAAATATACAGCGTTTTGAAGCAGCGAACGGTGCCATCCGTGATCTGGAGGAGGTGCAGATACCAATGAATTTTGGTGGACCGAATGCGCAGGCGTAATAAGTGAGAAGAGCAGGTGTATTAACTATGAATCATGAGCTATGAAGCATGAACTACCGGCAGAGCAGGTGTTTCCCTATCAACAGTTATTTTCTTTTACAAAAAATGTATTTCTGTCAATCGGTTGCAGTGAAACAGATGCAACAGTAGCAACAACAGTATTGCTCTCTGCCGATCTGCGTGGTATTGATTCGCATGGCGTGGCCAGGCTGAGTGGTTATGTGCGTTTGTGGGAAGCAAAACGGATCAATGCAACACCCAACATCAAAGTGATTCATGAAACAGCATCAACTGCTGTAGTAGATGGTGATAGTGGATTGGGATTGGTAGTGGCACCCTTTGCCATGCAGGTAGCCATTGATAAAGCTAAGAATGCTGGCAGCGGATGGGTGAGTGTACAAAACAGTAACCATTTTGGTATTGCCGGTTATCATGCCATGATGGCTTTGCAACATGAAATGATCGGCATGGCTATGACCAATGCATCTGCATTGGTAGCCCCAACATTTTCTACAGAACGTATGCTGGGCACAAACCCGAT
>NZ_CAMLGT010000007.1 GCF_946479605.1 uncultured Lacibacter sp. | reverse complement strand
AAAATAATCAAGGTCTCAATAAAATAACTGCTTGCCATTTGCCTATTGCCTTTTGACCATTGCCTTTTGCCCATTGCCCATTAACTACCTCCTCCCCCTTCCCCACCAGATATAAAATCCGGTAACAGGCAAACTGGCAATAATGAGTGCAGCAAAGAACAACACAATACGGCCGGGTAATCCCCAGGCAGCACCGGTATGTATATCGTAGTTCATCCGTTTAATGTGATCGGCCAGTGTTTTTGCATCAGCATAATTTCCCCACACATAATTGCCGTTGATGGCCTTTGCACTGTTACGATCATAATAACGGAAATCAGTTTTATACAAAGTCTTGCTGTCAGGATTGGCACGCAGCAAAACAGCATCACTCTTTTTATCGGGCAATACAAACAACATCGTCGCATAACGCTGGTGAAGATCGTTGTTCACATTAGTCCATACTGTATTCAATGCATCATCATTGCTTAGCAAAGTCGTATCACTCACCGGTGGCTGCTTTTGCACAACAGATCGTTTGCTGCCCGTGAGTTTATACGTAAAGTCGGCAAAACCATCAAACGCAAATAGTAGTCCTGTAAACACCGTAAGCAGTATGGCCCAGCTGGCATAAAAACCAAGCACACGGTGCAGGTCATAATTCAAACGCTTGGGTGATGCACGCAACTTCAAGACAAAACCCTGTTTGGCTGCACGTTTATTTCTCGGCCACCACATCACCAGTCCGCTCACGATAATGATAAAGAAAGCAACCGTGCTCCATCTCACCACTTCATGCCCATGCGGAATAAGCAATGTGCGGTGCAGGTCGAGTGTAACAGAAAAAAAATCTTTTTTGTTGTTACGAACCTTCAGCACATCACCGGTATACGGATTGATGAATACAGAATAACTGTAGCTCTCTTTCTCACGAAACAACACCTGTACCGATTGGCTCTTGCTGCCGTAATAAATCCGCTTGGCTGGTTTACCCGGCACTGCTTTCTCGGCAATTTGTTTCAGTTGCAAAGGAGGAAGAAAAGCGCTGTTATGTACCTCTACCTTTCGATAGGGTTGCGTAAGATTCTGCAACTCGGGAGCAAAACAATAAACAGCACCGCTTAATGCAATGATGAGGATGATAAGACCCGAAACAAGCCCCAGCCATAAATGAATTTGTGCAATAAGTTTCTTTACTGTCATACCCGGTTTTAAAAATCAATAGTCCCGGCATAACCGGGACTATTGCAGATTGCGTTGCAAAGTTAAAGTTTCACGTTCAGTGTTAAACGGTACGATGCGCCTTTTCCTTTGGTATAACTGTCGTTAAACGCACCCCACTGCGAACGGGCAGTGAAATAATTTTCGTTGAACATATTTTCTACCCCAAGGTTCAATGATGTGCTGGCATTAAAGTGGTAACCGATCGATGTATTGAATAAGTTATAAGCTGTTACCGGTGCCTTGTACGGATCGTAACTACCTGCACTGTTTTTTGCAAAACGGTTGCGGCTCATAATACCGGTGTACTGCACCAGCACATTCAGCTTACCCGGCAGGATGGCATAATCAGCATATCCCGCAAGTTTTGGTGGCGATATACGCTGACCCGGAAGATACTCATCTGTTTGCCCGTTATACTTACCATCATTATCTGCATCAAGCTTACCTTCTACATAACTGTATGATAAACCAGCCTGCAGATTTTTTAATACCTGTACATCAGCTGCCAGTTCAAAACCATAAATAAATTCAGGTGTTCGCACCACAACAAATGCACCGTTGTTGAACACACTGTTGGCGCCAAGGCTCGATGTGCTGATATAACCGCTTGCTTCAAAACGGAACCGGTTGAACTTGCTGCTGAAACCTGCTTCGTAGCTGTTAACGATCACTGCTTCGGTATTGATCTTTGCGATATCATTTACTCTTGCTGAACGAAGTACCAACCCGATATCGGATACACTGAAGCCTTGTGAAAAACTTACAAAGGGCGAGAAGTAATCAGAAAGATTGTAGCGTAAACCTGCGTTGGCTACAAGTGCCTTGTAGGTTAAGTTGCCGCCTTTTACATTCATAGAGGGAGTAACAACACCTGTTGTTGTGTTACGGCTGGGGAGCGTGGCATAATCATCCACGCCAATGTTCACGGCTTCATAACGCACACCGCCTTTCAGGATAAGCTTATCAAAGAAGGTAAGTTTTGCCTGCACAAAAGGTGCAAGGTTAAACATATCCATTTCAGGAACCCACACACGGCCATCAACCAGTGGTTGCGATGTAACATCACGCTGTGCATCCAACCCGTATGTAAAGTTGGCATCAAAATCTTTATAACTGAGCGGTGTGTTCAGCACCAAACGTGCACCTGTTTTCTTTGATAAGATCCTGGAAATACCACCGTCAACAAATGCTTCAGAAAAGAAGAAGATATTATCAACACTTTGGTAATACACATCCGCATCATAACGGGTATTGGCAACACCTGTTTCACCACTGAACTGCACACCAAGATTGTGATTTCCTTTTACACCTTGTGGTACGCCTTTGGCCTGGCCTTGTATGGCCGATGTTTTCTTACCTGTTTTATAATCACCGTTCACCGTAAGGTAATTGGTTGTCTGGCGGCTGCTGAAAAAATTATAGCTGGCCTGCACCTTATGTTTTGAGGAGATCTCGTAACCAAGTTTGGCAAAAGCATTGTACGAATCTGTTTCACCCAAACCATATACTGGTGGCAACACATCGCCCTCGGCATCTTTGTGTTCACCGGTTTGTTCATACACACCGCTCAGTACATAACTGAACTTACCGGTATTGCCATAAAACAGCTGGCTCAATCTTCCACCCATACTGTTGGAGCGCTTCACCAGCGATCCGGTTGTGCCCACCGAAGTTTGACTGTTGAAAAGCTTTCCTGTTCTTGGTGCACGTGTAAAATAGTTGATCAAACCACCCGCAGCACCATTGCCATAAATAGCAGTGGCACCCTTCACCACTTCAATACGCTCCACAACTGCCGGGTCCAGCGCACGGATATCCATGGCACCGTTACGCAAAGGAGTCGATTGGGGTACACCATCCACCATGATCAGTAAACTGCGGCCACGTAATGTTTGTCCGAAATTGCTGCTCAGCCCTGTACTGGGTGCAAGACCCGGCACCCTGTTCTCCAGTATATCACCGGGGTTGCTGGTGATCATCAGGTTTTGCTGCAGGGTTTTAAAACCAACCACTGATACCGAAGCCGGTACCTGATCAATGGTTTCTTTGGTACGTCCGGCCGACACGATGATCTCTGTAAGCTGTGTTTGTATCTCCGTCACTTCAATGATTACCTCAGCGGTTTCGCCTGCAACAACGGTCACTTCTTTTTCCCGGAGCTGGTAGCCAACACCTGTTACTTCAAGTTGATAAGTACCTGCTTCCAGTTGTTCAAAACGGAACACACCATCTGTATTGGTAATGGTTGCTTTCTTCTGTCCCTTGATACGGATAGAGGCCGAAGCAGCCGCTTTCTTGTCATTGGTTTGTACGGTTCCTGTAATGGTTCCTGTTTGCGCAAAAGCAATCACAGGCAAAATAAAAAGACATAGAAATAAAAATCGTCTGTTCATCTGGGCTTAATTTAATCTGCTTGTTGTTTAAGCCGCAAAAATCACTCAACGTAAATGGAATCATTTCTTGCATCAGTAAAACTCTTTACGAAATAGGGAATTTATAAAACACAAACCATCAGCAATTCAGTGACGCCCCAATTCCAAATTCCTAATCCCAGTCACCCCCTTCGTCCACCCGGGGTCTCATGCAATGGACCCTGGAATCTCCTAACCATCATTTTCATAGGTTTCTCCACGCTTCCTTACACGGGCGTTTATAACCGGCCTCCTTTGCCGCTTCCCCATTTGCCTATTACCCCTTGCCTATTGCCCATTTGCCTATTGCCCATTGCCTTTTTGCCTATTACCAATTGCCCCTTACCCATCCGCTCCCCCCTGATACTCCCACCATACTCCGTAGATAAAGCGTACATAAAGCGTATCAGACGTAAAAAACCGACAGCCATAAACAAACCCGATCATCCTCATAAACCTTGTTCCAGCAGGTAACGGATCACACCAAACAGGGCACTCACAACAATCCAGCTGATCATCCCCACCTTAAACCGGTACATCGCCACAAACGAAAGCAACACCCATATGAACGACAGCAGGTCCGGCCCCGCCACTGAAAACTCCTTCGGAAACAACACAGCCTTGCCCAGGTAAATGCTCAGGTTCAGCACCACACCCACTACTGCAGCCGTAACAAGCGACAGGATCTGTTTCACCGTCTTGTTCTCCTGTGTACGTTCAATCAACGGTGCACCCATGAAAATAAACAGGAAGCAGGGAAGAAATGTATAGAAGGTGGTCGCCACCAGTCCCAGTGAACCCATGGCTATGGATTGATCGAAGCGGTTATACCCCGCCATAAAACCTACAAACACCAGGATCATGATCAACGGACCGGGTGTGGTTTCGCCCAGCGCAAGCCCATCGATCATTTGCAGGTTCGATAACCAGTGAAACTTCTCCACGCTCACCTGGGCCACATATGGCAGTACAGCATACGCTCCGCCAAAGGTTACCAGTGCGGCCTGTGTAAAAAAGAAAGCCAGCTGTTTCCAGAAAACAAAATCGCTGGTAAAATAATAAAACACCGCCAGCGAAGCTGTCCAGAGTAAAACAGCTGTTGCAACCTGTTTCCAGAAGCGGCGGGGATTAAAACCAACCCCCTCCACCTTACTGTATTTGTTAATGTAATATGCATGCTCATCCTGTTCGTTCACTGTTTCTTTTTTGTTCCCCGTTTCAAATAAGAAAGGAAACAACCGGCGGGTAACAGCGGCCATCACAATGGCTCCCGCAATGATCAGCGGAAAAGGAAGGTGTAAAAAGAAAATGCAGATAAACGCTGCCGCTGCCACCACATAATGAAATGGGCTCAGCAATGATTTCTTACCGATCTTGATCAGTGCCAGCAACACAATGGCAATCACAGCAGGCTTCAACCCGTTAAACAGGGCATAAACCAACGGCACATTGCCAAACAATACATAAACAGAGCTTAGACCCAGCAAAATAAACATCGACGGCAGCACAAAAAGTATTCCCGCAGCCAGTCCGCCCAATGTGCCGTGCAGCATCCAGCCGATATACGTGGCCAGCTGCTGTGCTTCAGGGCCGGGCAAAACCATACAGTAGTTCAATGCATGAAGGAACTTACTGTCGCTGATCCATTTCTTTTTATCAACCAGGAACTCATGCATGATCGCAATTTGCCCGGCAGGTCCACCAAAACTGATGAAGCCAAGCTTTGTCCAGAAACGGAGCGCTTCTTGAAAGGTTGGTTTTTGTGTCATAACAGAAACAATTGGCCGACGGCAAACAAACGGATTATTTTTTAATTAGTCTACAAGATAAGTAGATTTATTTTTTTGGCGCTCTCTTTCTTGCGCATTACCCATATAGGATTGCTACGGAATATAAAGGAGAACCCTGCGTCGGTGCATAACTTTCACTTGCAAATCACTTCTTTCACACAGTACCTTTGCTGTTCCTCCCCCTGAATACCTACTGATCGTGATAACGCTGAAACTCCGTTTCCGTTTTCATCACTAAAAAACAAGTAACATGAAACAGATTGTTGTGGAGTTCAACATTGCCGGCGGTAATGCACGGCAATACAACCAGATTTGGGACGATCTGAAAGCTGCAGGTCATGAACATCCCAGGGGAATTATTTCGCATGTGGGTTTTGCAAAACCAGGTGCCTGGTGTGTGATAGATGTGTGGGAATCACAGGAAGCGTTTGATGCCTTTACAGAAACATTGATGCCGTTGCTGGAAAAGAATGGCTTCAGCGGAGGAAGACCGGTCGTTTACCCCGCACACTATGTGTACATTGGTGAAACAGAACATGCTTATGCCTGAGCAAACAGTTGCATGAACAGGAAAAGGGTGAGTGATAGACTCACCCTTTGCTTTTGTTAAAGAAACCTCAGTTTCCCTTTTGCGTAAATGGTTTTCCCAATCCTGTAAACAAAGCAAAACCCAACAGCCGAAGTTTGTACAACGATGAGTTGTCACTTTCAAACATTATACTGCGGTGAAGACGGATATGTTGTGCGTTGCAAAGAATGCGGACATTACCAATTGGCTTATTTGTGTGTAATGCTTACACTGGAAGAAAAAGAGTTCCACTCCTTTCGCCGAATGATACAACAGCAGTATCAAGACAGCCTGCACCTGAGCAATGAGTATTGTAAATGCGTGGTTGTGCAAACAGCTGCTGCCGGTACAAACTTTCTTTTTTCCGGCAGGGAAATAAAACGTTTTAACGAATTACTTGATGAAGCTGATACAGAGCAGCAGGCACAATCCATGCTTGCACTCTTTCAGCAATAACAAACTAAGCCCGGGCGCCGTGTTCATTTGGGCATAGCGTTGCTGTATAAAACAGGAAACCTGTGACGAACAGCTTTGCCCGGCACTATGTTGATTGGGGAGTGAATACCCTGAGTTTTGGACCCATGCCCCTTTATTCTTACAGGGGCTTTTTAGGTATGGCATACTTATGCAGAGAACAACAATTCCCGAAACGCCACGATTATGCGACCTGTCAGGTTTAGCATTATTAATAAACTTGTCAAAAGAAAGTGTGCTGCTTTAAGGGATTTAACCTGACAGGTCTTATTGTCGGTATGGCATACTTATGCAGAAAACAACAACTCCCGAAACGCAACAGCCGCTTTGTGCACCAGTTCGTTCCAGTCATCTGCAGCAGAGCCATCGGCACCATCAGAAATATATTTCAGGCAGAGGAAGGGAATGTTTTCTTTTTGTGCAATCAATGCAAGCGGGTATGCTTCCATATCCACAACTGTATAATCCGTAACAGCATGATTCATTTCAAAACTGTCACCCGTACCGCAAATGCCTTGCGGTAAACCATCGATCTGCATACCATATTTCAAAACAGGATCAATACCGCTCAATGGTGTTTCGTAAAGTTGAAACCCTAATCCACGCACATCCATATCCCGTTGAATAAATGTTGTACAGCAAACAATTTCGCCTTTGCTGAATGTATGACTGCCGGCCGAACCAAGATTAATGATCATGGCAGGTTTGTGCTGTGCAATATATTTGGTGAGTGCATACGCTGCACTTACTTTGCCAATACCGGTAATAAGTGTGTTACAATCGGTAAACTCTTCTGCTGCTTCCGATTCGAGGGCAAAAACAAACAGGGCATCTTGTAACGGAAGCTGATGTTGAACAGATAATGCTGAAGCCATGCTGCAAAAATAACCGAAGACAAATCCTTAACAAAAAACCTATCTTTGCATTCTTCTTCACGAAAAACGAATCAATGAAACTGTAATTTCTTTTTACCGGATATAGATGCGAACGCTCATCGTTCACATCGTTTTCATCATCCAAAAAAGAAATACATGTTGATTCTTAAGAACCTCAGCTATACACATCCTGATAAAGAAGTTTTATTTACAGATCTCCAACTCAGCATTCGTGCCGGAGATAAAATTGCATTGATCGGTGCCAACGGCAGTGGCAAATCAACTTTGCTTAAACTTATTGCCGGTGAACTTGCAGCTACTGATGGAACAATACAGTTGGCGGAAAAGCCTTATTTCATTCCGCAGATTTTCGGACAGTTCAATCATCTCTGCATTGCAGAAGCCTTGCAAATTGCCGATAAGTTAAACGCCCTGCATGCTATTTTAGATGGCGATGTTTCGGAACAGCAGTTGCAAATGCTCGATGATGATTGGACCATTGAAGAGCGTTGTGCAGAAGCGCTTCGCTACTGGCAGCTCGATGAACTGGATTTGCAACAACCGTTGAGCAGTCTAAGCGGCGGACAAAAAACAAAAGTCTTTTTAGCTGCTGTGCATATTCATCAGCCTTCGTTTATTCTTTTAGATGAACCGAGTAATCATCTTGATACAGCCGGGCGTGAACTGTTGTACCAATATATCCTTTCATCGAAGGCTACAATTCTACTGGTGAGTCACGACCGTACACTGTTGAACCTGATAGATACCATTGCAGAGCTCAGCACAAAAGGCATTTGTATGTATGGAGGTAATTATAATTTTTATCTCGAACAAAAAGCACAGGAAAAAGCAGCTTTGTTCGATGATGTGAGGAGTAAGGAAAAAGCTCTGCGCAAAGCCAAAGAGAAAGAACGGGAATCAATGGAGCGGCAGCAGAAGTTAAACGCACGTGGAAAAAGCAAACAGGAAAAAGCAGGTATTCCAACCATTGCCATGAATACCTTACGCAACAACGCAGAGAAAAGTACAGCCAAGCTGAAATCGGCACACGGTGAAAAGATTGTTAGCATTAAAGAAGAACTGCAAGACTTACGCACTGCTTTGCCCGATCTTGAACAGATGCGTTTTGGTTTTGATGATTCTGCATTACATAACGGAAAGCGTTTGTTTGAAGCAAAGGCTGTTAATTTCAGCTACAACAAAAAACTTGTTTGGAAGAAGGATATGGAACTACTCATCAGCAGTGGCGAACGTATTGCTTTGCGTGGAGCAAATGGTTCAGGCAAAACAACGTTACTGAAAATGATCTTGGGTGAACTTGAAGCTGCAAAAGGAACCATATACAGATCGATATTACATTCTGTTTATATCGACCAGGATTATTCACTCATTAACAACAGGCTTACTATATATCAGCTGCTGCAGCACTACAATAGTTCAGCTTTGCAGGAGCATGAACTGAAGAGTCGTTTAAATCGTTTCCTGTTTGGCAAAGACGATTGGGATAAACTCTGCAGCAATCTCAGTGGAGGCGAGCGCATGCGGCTGATGCTATGCTGTTTTACAGTTTTTCAACAGGCGCCAGACCTGATTGTTTTAGATGAGCCAACCAACAATCTCGATCTGCAAAGTATTGCCATACTCACTGCAGCGTTGAAGCAATACAAAGGAACACTGCTGGTAGTATCGCACGATGAATATTTTTTAAAAGAGATTGAAGCAGCGAGGACGGTTTCTTTATAAAAACACAGCGATAGTGAAGCTTGTATAACAATAATCTCAAATGACGGAGACCGAGATTGAAAGCATGTAGCATGTTGGTATTAAAAAGAATGTCTGCGTTGGAGGATAAAACAAAATAGCGGTATTACTTTTGCCCCATTCATGTACAAACAACAACTCACCAAAGAACAGGCGCACCAAAAAGCAAAGCATTACTGTGCTTACCAGGAGCGTTGCCACAGTGAG
Organism: uncultured Lacibacter sp.; assembly: GCF_946479605.1. Next base: position 26,776 of record NZ_CAMLGT010000007.1, on the reverse strand, counting down.
GTAAAAGAAAAACTCTATGGCTTTGGTTTACGTAAAGTGGATGTGGAGGATCTGCTGAGTAAACTGATTGAAGAAGACTATCTCAACGAAGAACGCTTCGCCATCCAGTTTACAGGCGGGCGTTTCCGTATGAAGCAATGGGGCCGGGTAAAGATCAAATACGAGTTGAAACAAAAACAGGTGAGTGAGTATGTCATCAAAAAAGCATTAAAAACAATTAATGAAGAAGATTATTGGACAGCCGCACAAAAACTCTGCGACCAAAAACTGAAACAACTGAAAGGCGAAACCAACATCTTCATCCGCAAAAAGAAGCTCAGCGATTACCTGCTGCAGAAGGGGTATGAGCATAATATCATTAACGAACTATTAAAATAACGATGTTCAACTGCAAGTGTTTTTTCTTAAACTTGTGCCGCATGTATAAGCCAGCCTTTACCCTCTTTGTTTTTCTGTTTGTAACAACGTTTACCTTTTCTCAGAACGGAAATAACGTTTACTATAAGGAGTTGACCATCATTACTGAAAACGATAATTACAATTTCACCAAAGCCGATCGCTATTATTCCAACGGACTGTTTGTAAAATACCAATGGCTTGCCAAAAACAAACAACCGGAAAAGCTGGCGGTAAAACTACATCGCATTGAAGCCGGGCAAATGATCTTTAACCCATACCTCAACCGCCGTTCACTGGAGCAGGTGCTGGAAAAACAGGATCGTCCGTATGCAGGCTGGTTATATGGAAGCTATGGACAAAGCAACGTGTACAAAAATAATCGTGTGTTGCAGTGGGATGTTGTGACAGGTACTGTTGGTCCGGCTGCTGCAGGCAAAGCAGTACAAACAAATTATCATAAACTTATTGGTCTTTACAAAATATATGGCTGGGAAAACCAGGTGCAGAATGAGTTTGGATTAAATGCATCGGTTCGTTATTATCACCCGCTTGCTGTTGCAAAGAATGTTTCACTTCATGCTGCAGGCAAGGCCATGCTGGGTAATACATTTACCAATGCATCTGCGGGACTGTTATTCAAAGCAGGAAAAATGGATGCAGAAACAGAAACAGCTTACTGGACAAGTCGACTGGGACGCAGTGCCAAACAAAATAACCATCGAACCGAGTTCATCTTCTTTCTTGAACCCATGCTGATGGCACAGGCTTATAATGCCACAGTGCAAGGCCCGCTGTTGAGTGATCATAAAGGCAGTTATACTTCTGCAATCAATCCGTTTATCTATATCGTTAAAACCGGGTTTAGTATTTCCGGCCCGGTGATCGGGTTTTCAACGTACTACCACTTCAAACAACGTGAGGCAAAAACAATGGCCGATCCACAGGAAGTATACGGTGCTTTTGCACTGAGTTTCCGCTTTCGCTAACTTCGTTTCATGAGTCATCTTAGTTTCACACTCATTCAAACAAATCTTCATTGGGAAGATAAAGCAGCCAACCTGCAGATGCTGGAAGAAAAGATCAATTCCATTCAGCATCCCACGCAGATTATTTTGCTTCCTGAAATGTTTAACACTGGTTTTAGTATGAAGCCGGAAGAACATGCAGAAGATATGAATGGACCAACTGTTGAGTGGATGAAAAAAACAGCCGCTGCAAAACGGGTGATCGTTACAGGTAGCATCATGGCAAAAGAAGAAATGGATCAGGTTGATGAAACCACTCCGATCCTGTATTTCAACCGCCTCATCTGGATGTTACCGAACGGGCAATACGGTGTGTATGATAAACGGCATTTGTTTGCTTATGCCGGTGAAGACAAGCATTACACAGCAGGTACAAAACGTTTGATCGCATCAGTCAACGGATTTAAAATTAACCTGCAGGTTTGTTATGATCTGCGGTTTCCTGTTTGGGCAAGGCAACAGTCAAAAGATCATGAACCCGAGTTTGATGTTTTGATCTATGTGGCCAACTGGCCCGAACGCAGAGTACATGCATGGAAAACATTACTCACGGCAAGAGCCATCGAAAACCAATGTTATGTGATTGGTGTAAACAGAACAGGAAACGATGGCAACAATATTTACCATAGTGGCAACAGTATGGTGGTTGATGCCATGGGTGAAGTGCTGTATGAAAAAGAACATGAAGAAGATGTGTTCACCATTACGCTCTCCAAAGAAAAACTGGAAGAAATACGTCATAAACTTCCTTTCTTAAAAGATGCAGATGATTTTACTATTCTGCCTTAAACAATTCTCATGATCGCTTTTTTTAACGGTACCATTTTTACAGGCAGTGAATTTCTTAATGGTAAAGCTTTATTGATCAGCCACGACCGAATTATTGCTGTAACAGATGAAGCAAGCATTCCTGCCGATGCTAAGCGCCACGATCTTGCAGGCAACACCATTGCTCCTGCTTTTATTGATCTGCAATTGTATGGTGGTAACGGAAGATTGTTTTCGCAGGAGTTAAGCGCTGCTGCCTTAAAATCAACCGATGAGTATTGCGTAAACGGTGGTTGTACACGTTTCCTCATTACAATGGCCACCAACAGCATTGCTGTTTTCTTGCAGGGCATTGATGTGGTGAAAACATTCTTGCAGGAAAATCCTGATACCGGTTTGATGGGGCTGCATCTTGAAGGTCCGTATATCAATCCTGTAAAAAGAGGAGCGCATTTGCCGGAACATATTAAACAGCCAACAGTTGATGAAGTAAAGTTATTGCTTGATAAAGCAGAAGGGATTGTAAAGATGATGACGCTTGCTCCTGAGCAATGCAGTGAGAAGGTAATACAACTGTTGGTTGATAACAACATTGTTGTATCTGCAGGTCACAGCAACGCAACTTACAAACAGGCAACCGATGGTTTTACCAATGGCATTACTGCAGCCACACATTTGTTCAATGCCATGTCGCCACTGCAGGGCAGGGAGCCGGGCATGGTGGGTGCCGTTTACGATCATGCAACTGTACACAGCAGTATTGTGTGCGATGGTTTCCATACTTCCTGGGAAGCAGTACGCATCAGCAAAAAAATAATGCAGGAACGCTTGTTCTTAATTACTGATGCAGTAACAGAAACAGCACAAGGTGCTTATCAGCATTTGCTGAAAGATGGTCGTTACGTGTTGCCCGATGGAACACTTTCCGGTTCTGCATTAACCATGGTGAGTGCCGTAAACAATTGTGTACAATATGCAGGCATTGCGTTTCATGAGGCATTACGCATGGCATCGCTTTATCCTGCAAGGGTTATTGGCAGAGAAACATTGTATGGCCGGCTGGTTGAAGGTTATTGTGCTGATATGGTTATTCTTTCAGCTCAAAAACAAGTACTGCAGCTGTATCGCAATGGCAGGCTGGTACAGGTATAAAAAAAGACGACGCAGCAAAAGCCGCATCGTGTGTTTGTATAACCATCAATCAACATAAACAAAATTGAACGATCAATAAACCGGCACCTCTTCTTCTTTCTTCAGGTGAACGTTTGGAAATGCCTTTGGTTTATTACTTTGCTTCACTACCTGTTGTTTTATTCGCTTGCTTGTTAAAAAGCGGAACAGTTTTAACTTATAGAAGTCATAGAAGATTACCACTACCAGGAAGGCACTCACTACATAAAACAGGGAAAAACCCATGTGCATATAAGTAACACCTGCCACCACTGCACCCGCCACATAAGATGAGGCAATTGATAACAGCAGGATGGCTTTCCCTCTCATTTCCTTGTTCTTCCTGTATTCCTTATGCGTAAACATGGAAAATAAAATACCAAGGTCAGTTGTTACACCGGTAAGGTGTGTTGTTTTTACTGCAAAGTTTGAAATACTTGCTGTTAACCCGTTTTGCAAACCCATTGCAAACAGCATCAGGGCAAGCAGTATTTCGGTTTCAACAAGTGTTTCTTTATAGAAAAACTGTCCATAGGTACCAACGGCCACTAAACAAAGTATCTCCAGCACAATAGGTATGGCATGGGCGATATAGGTGTTCTTTTTATTGAGATGGATCACAAACATGTTTGATACAAACCCACCAAAGAAAAACAGGAAGATCCAGCCCAATACAACAGCCGCCTGGTATAAGTTTCCTTTCACCAGTTCTGCAGCAAGTATCGCATAGTGTCCTGTTACATTGGATGTAAACGAGAAGAACAATAGCAGTGAACCAATATTCACCATACCGGCAGAGAATGCAGTAAGCACACCCAGCCGCACATTATCACCCAATGTTCTGCTGTTACTGTATTTCCTGAGCATACGTTTCCGTTTTTTTCCGTTCAAAAATTAATTGTGCAATACCACGTGCCTGCACGTCCGATTCTGCGTTCAACACCATTCTGTTTTTATCTAAAACGGTTAACTGGTAATTCTCGATCCTGTCTGCTCCGTACCTGATCTGCAACACATGCCCACGCCCTTTTATACGCCATGTTAATATTTCCTCTTTTCCTGCAATCACTAAACGTAAACGGCCATCGGGCAGAAAGCTCCAATCCTCTGCTTTGTGAAATGAAAACTCAGGCTGCGCTGTTTTTGCTTTGCTTGCTGCTGCAATGTCAGCAGCAAAAGCAACGGATGTTTCATATTTCCAGTCAATCTCTTTCCACTCACCAAGTATGGTTTTTTCAGGGCTGGTCACATGCTTAAAAGCAAAGGCAAGTCCACCGATGCTAAGTATAAAAATGCTGATATAGGCAATCCATAGTTTCATAACTGTATTTGTGTTTGATCAGCTTACAGATACACGACTGAAAAACAATTCAGCCACTTTTCCTTTTTCAGGCATCGGCACATCTACTTCTGAACCTACGGTTTCAATAGCAAGATTGCTTGCTTTGATGTAAGGCAGCAGATCGAAACTGTTGCTGTTTTTAAATTTTGGATTATAAAGAACGGGGAGGCATACTTCATCAATTTTCTTTGCTTCTGCATACTGGTTAAATGCAGCCTGTGTAAATCCTGAAAACACATCTTTACGCATACTGTTGATCTGCGAAGCAAATTTGTTTCTGAGCACATGGCAGGCTTCATCAAACTCTTTGCTCACCAGCTCCTCGAGCATCTTTGATTTGGAAAAGAAAAGCAAACTGGTAATTGAATCTGTTTGATGAAGACCATGCAGCAGAATAATATTCAGCTTTGTGCCCGCTGGTTGTGCATTCAAATATGTTCTGACAATGCTGAGCGAAGCGATGCTGAAATCGGTTGGAACCAATACTGTTTTTTCCATAGCATTTTTTGTTTTGCGATTAAGATTGCAAAACTGCTGCACACTCATTAAAACAGTTTTAAGCTGCAATTAGAATACAGTTAGAATATACAGCCCGGAATTAGAATACGATTAGAAACAAACAGCTGTTCTTACTTCTGTTAAACAATAACATCAGCAACAGCACAGATGTTTACACAGTTGTTGAAGAAATGTTATAGCTCAAATTGGCCAATGGGGAGGTTGATCTGTACAGTAGTGCCTTCGCCCATCATGGATGTAACAATGATTTCACCATTGTGCAGCCTGATGATGTTGCGGGTGAGCGGAAGACCAATACCATAGCCCTCGTACTTTAATGTGTTGGATGCACGGAAGAAAGGATCGTAAATGTATTTGAGTTCTTTCTCGGGAATACCAATACCATGGTCTTTTACAATAATGAACACATTTTGATCCGAAGCCCCAATGGATACATTCACCTGCCGGTTATTACTGTACTTGCATGCATTACTGATGATGTTGCTCAATGCAAGATGCAGCAGTTGTTCATTGCCTTTTATTTTCAACTTCAGCGGATTTTCCGGCAGCAGGCTGGTATCAATGTGTATGCGGCTGTTCGTGTTTATTTTTTCAATGGTTTCTTTTACATCCCACAACAACTGATCAATGCGGAGTTTATCAAATTTTTGGTTCTTACCATTAAACCCTGTTTGTGCAAGAAACAACAGCGCTTTTGTTTTACGGTCAAGTGTTTCCGCTTCATCAAGGATCACCTTAATGGTTTCAATATATTCATCTATTGTGCGAATCTTTGAGAGTGTTACATCAGCTTCACCAATAATAGCTGTTAATGGAGTACGCAGTTCATGCGATGCGTTGCTGATGAAATTATTCTGTGTTTCAAAAGAGGTTTCAATACGGTCGAGCATGTTGTTGAACGTTCGGGTAAGATCACTCAGCTCATCATTGTTCATATTATTTTCCAGCCGCAAGTGCAGGTTTTCTGAACCGATCTCTTTTACCCTGTCTGTTATCTTCCGCAGCGGCCTGAATACATAGCGTGAAAAATAAAGAGCGATCAAGGCTGAAAAAAGAAACGCTGCACCAATGGCCAGTACAAGTGTGCGGCGCAGGTAAGCGGAGTGATGCAGCTCAAAATAGTTTTGAGCCGATGCCACAACCACATATTCGCCCAGCTTACTCTTATAACGGATGCCTTTGTAAAACATACTGTTCTTGCTGTATTCACCCGATCCACCTTTCAGCACGGCATTAAAAAATGAAAGAGGTACACCCAATGCTTTTGCTTCGTCGGTAAACGATTCACCAGGGGTTATGCGGTAGTAACGGTCTTTTTCCTGTGGTAGTTTTTCAAAAAACTGGTTACGTAATGCAATCATCTCTTCCGAACCACCTTCCTGGTCAAGCTCTGCCTTTGCGGCAGTAACAGCACGTATCTCCAGCAGCTTGTAAAAATCTTCGTATGAATAATTAGATACAGATAAATACACAAACCCGCTGAACATCACAATAATGGTGAGAAATGCTGTGAGCAGGATGAGCATGGTTTTGATCTGCAACTTCATTTTATACAAAAGAATTAAGTAAGTAAGTAATAGCTATCCATTCTCCTTCAGCACATATCCCATACCTATTACGGTATGAATAAGTTTATTGTCAGCGTGGTTATCAATCTTTTTACGCAGGTAGTTCACATACACATCCACCACATTTGTACCAATATCAAAATTTACACCCCATACTTCATCCAGTATATCGGTGCGTGAAAGCACTTTGTTTTTGTTCCGGATAAAGTATAACATCAGTTTATACTCCGTTGTTGTAAGTGAGATTGGTTTGCCATCACGCATCACTTCTTTTCTATAATCATTCACTTCAAGATCAGCAAAGCGGTAGATGTGTTCTTCCTGTATCTCTGGTGTAGCGCTACCGGTTTCTGTTCGACGTAATAATGTGCGGATGCGTGCCACCAGCTCAATAAACTTGAATGGTTTTACAAGATAGTCGTCGGCACCTGTTTCAAGACCAAGCACAATATTTTCAGCAGTACCCAATGCAGTAAGAAATAAAACAGGAATACTGGTATTAACGGTACGTATGGACTTACATACTTCCAGCCCGTTCTTATCGGGCAGCATAATATCAAGGATCACCAGATCGAAATTGTTATCATGAAACAATTGCAAACCGGTGTTACCGTCAAACGCTACCGTTACGTCATAGCCGTCTTCTGTAAGGCCTTTTTTGATGAACGATACCACATGCATTTCATCTTCAACCAATAAAATTTTTTTCATGATGGCTTTGCACTTTTATACACAACATGGAATGTTGCGAAGATGGCAAAGTTATCCTGAAACAAAAAACAAAGAAATAAAAGGAAGTTAAACAGTGAGTTTACCGCTGGCGAATCCTTTTTATCTGATACACATCCATTGGTTCGGCGCAGAAGCATTGATATTTTTCATTGAGCTTGATGATGCAGGCCTGTACCTGCAGCCCGTCTTTCTGCCACGCAGTTGAAAGATTTTTCAGCTTTACAGATTTCGGCAGGTCTTCACTTTGATAATACCAGCCAAGACCATCAACTGCGGGCTCACCTCCCCATCTGATCACACCATCTGTACAAACAGCGTTTGTATCTTTCTGGCAGGCCGCAAATAGTATAACGAGTAAAATAGAAAGAAAGATGTGCTTCATACTTATGTTGACAGCTGCATTATTTTTTCCGTTGCATGATCAGTTCAATTGCTTTGTCCATTTTAGGATCACGGTTGCGGCGGATACTTTCGGCACTCGCCTTCACCTCCACATCGGGCAAAACACCATGTCCGTCTTTCGGATAGTTTTTATTATTAACAATACGGAACAACGGCAGCCGCACACGCATTTTGCTGTTGGGCAATACTATTTCCGGTATAAACACACCATTGTTACCATAATAACCGCCGCCGGTTTCTTCGCCAATAATGGTTACATTATCCTGCCCCTTTACCACTGCTGCAAAAAGTGTGGTGGCTGAAAAAGAATACCCACCGGTTAACAGGTACACTTTGCCTTTGTACCTGTTTGCAAAAGGATGGTACAGATGATCATTGAAAAACTTGAAACGATACATACTATCGTGTTGCTTCTTATTTAAAAAGAATAATCCAAGATTGTACACAAACCGCTTGCTCACTTTTGTATGGCTGTGTAGCCGGCGCTGTACAGCATAAATAGAATCAGTAAACACAAATGGCTGATTACTGATATACTTTGTAAGGCGTAATGATTTTTTGATGAGACCGCCCCCATTGTTGCGTACATCAATCACCAAGTGTTCTACTTTCTTTTTTTCCAGCTGGCGGAATGTTTTTTTCAGGAAACGTTTCTGCAATGCCGGGCCAAAACTGTTGATGCGTAATACAGCAAACCTCTTGAGTGAATCAATGGCAAATGTGCGGGTGCGTTGCAGCCTGCGCTGCCGTTCCGTAAGATCGGGCACCGGTGATGGCGGAGGCGGCGTAGCAATTGTAACCGGTGGCCGGCGGCGTAGTGTATCTCTTGCAGGATCATATACCGGAACATTTATGATCTTTTCCTCTCCTCTTATATTACTATAACCAATTGTATAGTTTCTTCTTAATCCAAAACGGATATTATAATACGTAGTGAAATTATTACTGAGGTTCTGGTAGCTGAAATTCTTTGCATTACCATCAATTGATACAAGTGGTAGCAATGAATCAATGATTTGCCTTGCTGAAAGTCCGTTGATCGAATGAACAGGTGTACCTGTACGTAAAACAGAATCACGCCTGTTAAGATTGGTGGTGATCACCAGTGTTGAATCGTCCACCACTTTCGCCACAAACGGAAATGTGGGCAAGCGCTTGCCGGCAATGAACTGATCGTAATTTTTTGAGAAGCGTACACTGGTGTGTCCGCAACGGATCGCAAACAGTGTTTCTGCAATAATGTTACGGAACTGTCTTTCGTTCATGGAATCTTTAATGCCATCATACGCCCGCCTGAACGATGAATCAATTGTTTCCTTTGAACTGTACCAGTAAAGTGAAGGATGATTCTTCCGCAGTGTTTCTTCCATTACCTGTACATCTTCTTTTAACTGGCGGGGACTGTATTTTCTCTCCGGCGTATAGCCAATGCTGCCTGTTGCAGAACAGGAAGAGAGTACATACAGCATGCCTGCTGCCAGTAGAAAAAAGATGTTTCTCGTCATACGCTTATTTACCAAATGCATTCCAGCCTTGCGCTGTTAACTCGTGTTTATTGCCACCACGTGTGAGTATATGAGCGCCTTCAGCAGCCTCTGTTATATAACCCACCACATTAATACCATCCACATCTTTTATTTTATCATAATCGCTTTGTGCAATGGTAAATACCAGTTCATAATCTTCACCACCGCTTAATGCACAGGCAGTAGGATCAATTTCAAGTTTATAGGCAAAATCCTTCGCATCAGGATGAACAGGTAATTTATCTTCATAAATCACCGCACCGGTACCGCTTTGCTTGCAGATGTGTAATACTTCGCTGCTGAGTCCATCGCTGATGTCCATCATAGCAGTGGGTACTATTTTTTCTTTTTCAAAGAAACCGATCACATCTTTTCTTGCTTCCGGTTTTAATAAACGGCCAACAATGTAACTACGGTCTTCCAGATCGGGCTGCACACCTTTTGTTTCAAGAAAGATTTTCTTCTCTCTTTCCAGCAACAGCAAACCAAGATAGGCTCCGCCGAGATAACCGGTTACACAAATCAGATCATTGGGTTTGGCAGTACTGCGTTTTACAAACTGATCAGGCGCCACTTCGCCAATAGCTGTTACGCTGATCACAAAGCCTTTGTTGGAAGATGTTGTATCGCCACCTACAAGATCAACGCCGTATTCATCACAAGCCGCATATACACCTTCGTAAAATTCTTCCAACGCTTCCAGGCTGAAACGGTTGCTAACGGCCAGGCTCAGTGTAATTTGTGTGGGTGTTGCATTCATGGCATAAATGTCGCTCACATTCACCACCACACTTTTGTATCCAAGATGCTTCAGCGGTGTGTACATCAGGTCAAAATGCACACCTTCAATCAGCAGGTCAGTAGTGACCACTGTTTGTTTACCAAAATGATCAATAACTGCTGCATCATCACCAACACCAAGAATGGTTGATGCATTCTGGTGCTCTATATTTTTTGTTAGATGGTCAATTAAACCAAACTCCCCAAGGGAGGATATTTCTGTACGTTCTTCACTCATACTCGATTTCAGATTTTAGATTTTTGATTTCAGATTCCCTGCTTCTTCTATTTTCAACCTTTCACTTTCGCCTTTCCACTTCTTTTACAGTTTCTTTCTATCGTTGATCACTTCCACCAGTTCATCATGGATCTTTCCGTTGGTTGCAACCAGGTGTGGTTGATAAGGCGAATAAGGTTTTCCTTCAAAGTCGGTTACCTTACCACCTGCTTCTTCCACCAGCAGAAAACCAGCTGCACTATCCCACGCATTCAGCTTATGTTCATAAAACCCATCGAAGCGGCCTGCAGCCACCCAGCAAAGATCAATTGCTGCACTTCCTAACCTGCGAACAGGAACACCTTTACGGATAAAACGTTCAAATACTTCCAATGGTCCGTTAGGCATATCCAAATACGTGTACGGAAAACCCGTAACCATACAGGCTTTGATCAGTTCAGGTTGTTCACTTACATGGATTGGCTTATCGTTTAAGTAAGCCCCTTGCCCACGTTCAGCAAAAAAGAATTCGTTCATGATCGGGTTGTACACCGCACCTAAAATCATCTTGCCGTCTTTTTCAACTGCAATACTTACGCAACAGATAGGAATGCCGTTTGCAAAATTCACCGTACCATCAATGGGATCAATGATCCATTTGTAGGTGGAGTCCTGTACAATTTCACCTGCTTCTTCACTTAAAATATAATGATCAGGAAATTCTTTTTTTATTGCATCAATAATGGCTTTTTCCGCCGCATGATCGGCCTCAGTTACAAGATTATTGACACCTTCTTTATTATGAATAGCAAAACTACTGTTGAAAAAACGGGACAATTCTGCAGCTCCCGCATTTGTAGCATTGATGAGCGTTTGTTTAAGCATGCGCAAAGATAACCCCGATAGATTTGAGATTGCAGATTTTAGCCTTTAGATTTGGCTTTTTATCCTTCATGCAGCTTTCGGTTATCATCGTTAACTATAATGTAAAATACTTCCTGGAGCAATGCCTGCTTTCGGTACAAAAAGCAATGCAAGGCATGGAAGCCGAAGTATGGGTGATTGATAATGCATCAACCGATGGCAGCAAAGCTTACCTGGAACCTCGTTTTCCTGCTGTAAAATTTTGTTGGAATACAGAGAACATTGGCTTTGGCCGTGCATGTAACCAGGGGCTCGCTCAATCAACAGGCAAATACATTCTGTTTCTTAACCCCGATACCATTGTGCCGGAAGATTGCTTTACTGCCTGCATCAATTTTTTTAACCAAACACCTGATGCGGGTGCTGTGGGTATTCGCATGCTCGATGGCAGCGGACGTTTTTTACCTGAAAGTAAACGCTCATTCCCTTCGCCACTGGTTTCCTTTTATAAACTGAGCGGACTTGCGTTCCTGTTCCCCACTTCAAAAACCTTTGGCCGCTATCATTTAAGCTATCTTAATGAACATCAAAATCATTCAGTTGATGTGCTGGCAGGTGCTTTTATGATGATAAAAAAAGAAGTGCTTGATAAAACAGGCGGTTTTGATGAAAGCTTTTTTATGTATGGCGAAGATGTGGATTTGAGTTACCGCATACAGCAAACAGGTTGTAAAAATTATTACTTCAGTGAACGGAGCATCCTTCATTTTAAAGGCGAAAGCACAAAAAAAACATCGGTGAATTATGTGCGGATGTTTTATGATGCCATGAGCAGGTTTGTAAAAAAACACTACTCTTCATCCAGTGCCGGATTATTTGCCACATTCATTAACGCTGCTATCTGGGCAAGAGCGTTTTTAAGTTTATTGAAAAGGTTTGTGCAGCGGGTGGGCCTTCCTTTGCTTGATGCTTTGTTTATCTTCTTTGGCTACCTTCTTGCAAAATCTGTGTGGACAGGTTATATACGTCCTGATATTGCTTACCAAACGAAGCTGCTGTGGCTTTCGTTCATTGTATTTTCCCTGTTGTTTCTGCTGGTGAGTTATTACACCGGCTTGTATGAACAGCGTTTCCGATATAAAAATCTCTGGCAATCCTCACTTGTTTCAATCGTTATTATTCTTGCTGTTTATTCCTTATTGCCGGAGGAATACCGTTATTCAAGAGGGCTGGTATTACTTGGTGCGTTTGTAAGTTATCTGCTGCTGTACATCTGGCGACGCATTTTACTGCAAGCCGACATGCTGGAAAAAGCCATTGATGAAGATGAATACTTTTCACTGGTGGCCGGAACAGAAACTGATCTGCAAAAAGTAAACAACCTGTTGCAGCTGCACGGCCGTCATAACAGCATCCAGGGTTTTGTAAGCCCGGCCAATGAACCAAAAGCACTTGGCCGAATTGATGAATTACAGCAGCTCTTGCAAAGCACACCAGCCAATGAGCTGATCTTATGCGAAAGTTCATCTCTTTCGTTTGCACACATCATTCAACTCTATCAGCAATCAGGAAAAAAAGTAAAGCTGCGGTTGCATGCACAGGATAGCGAAAGCATCATCGGCAGCGATTCAAAAAATGAAGCAGGCGAAGTGTTACACCGTGAAAAACTGAATTTAAATGAAGAAGTAAATCTTCGTTTAAAACGGTTGATCGACGTATGTACTTCTTTGTTCTTCCTGCTCAGCTTTCCGCTTCATTTTCTTTTCAACAGGCATGCTGCAGGATTGTTGCAGCAAAGTGCAGCAGTATTCACTGGCCGCAAAACATGGATCGGCTTTTCTGCTAAACGAAAACATTTGCCAGACATTTCACCATCGGTATTAGGGCCCGCAGGACAGCCCCATCATTTATCACAATTGAAAGAAGAAGGTCTTTTACTGGCAGATGAATGGTATGCAAGAGAATACGAACCTCTTTACGACCTCAAAACCATCTTTGCGAATTATCAAAAATTAGGCAATAAGTAAGGCTTTGAGTGTTACTTTTGTCACCACTGAACGGTAAGCATGTCATTAATTGAAATTAATTTGCCCAAGACGTTGAGCAGGGCGCTCAACCTGCCTGTTAACTCACCTAAGCGTCAGCAAATAAAGGTGCTGAAAAAGCTGTTGAAAAAGGCGAAGCATACTGAATTCGGTCAGCAATACCATTTTGATCAGATATTGAACAACCGCCATCCCGGAAAACGTTTCCAGGAACTGGTGCCTGTGTTCGATTACAATAAGATCTACAAACAATACTGGCATAAAACGCTGGAAGGGCACACCGATGTGTGCTGGCCGGGCAAGATCAAATACTTTGCTCTCAGCTCTGGTACCAGTGAAGCTGCCAGCAAATACATTCCCATTACCAATGATCTGATGCGTGGCAACCGTATTGCCATGATCAAACATTTGTTGAGCCTGCGTACCTATGAGAACCTGCCGGTTCGTAGCCTCGGCAAAGGCTGGTTAATGCTGGGCGGCAGTACCGATCTGCAAAAGGGGCCGGGTTATTATGCAGGTGACCTTAGTGGTATTACGGCCAAGAAAGTACCGTTCTGGTTCAGCCCTTTCTATAAGCCCGGTAAAAAAATTGCACAAACAAAAGACTGGAATGTTAAGCTTGATTACATCGTAAATGAAGCACCCAATTGGGATATTGGCTTTGTGGTGGGAGTGCCTGCTTGGATACAGATGTGCATGGAAATGATCATTGAACGGTACAAGCTCAAGAACATTCATGAAATATGGCCCAACCTTGCCTTTTTTGTGCATGGTGGTGTGGCTTTTGAACCTTATAAGCATGGGTTTGAAAAATTGTTAGGCAAACCGCTTATTTATATTGAAACCTATCTTGCCAGCGAAGGCTTTATTGCTTACCAAAGCAGGCAGGATGCACCGGGTATGCGTTTGGTAACAAACGAGCATATTTTCCTGGAGTTTGTTCCGTTTGAAGGAAAGAATTTTGATGCAGATGGTAACATTGTTGATAATCCGGAAGCGCTGATGATCCACGAAGTGGAAGAAGGTAAAGACTATGCACTTTTGCTGAGTACAAGCGCAGGCACATGGCGTTATTTAATTGGCGATACACTCCGTTTTACCGACAAAGAAAAATGTGAGATTGTTATTACCGGCCGCACAAAACACTTCCTCAGTCTTGTGGGTGAACACCTGAGTGTTGATAATATGAACAAGGCTATACAAATAGCCAGTGAAGAAATGAACATCAGCATTCCCGAATATACTGTAGTGGGCGAGCCACATGGTAACTTCTTTGCACACCACTGGTATGTTGCTTGCGATGATACCGTGAATGCGGAAGAACTGCGTACAAGAATTGACAATGCACTGAAAGAAATCAATGATGACTATGCTGTTGAACGTGGCAGTGCGTTGAAAGATGTTTATCTCGATATTCTTCCTGAAGCCAGCTTTATGGAGTTTATGAAGCTGAAGGGAAAAATTGGTGCACAACATAAATTTCCACGTGTACTGAAAGGAAAAATGCTGGCCGATTGGCAGCAGTTTTTAACAACAGGCACATTGTAAACGAGACATTCACGGATAAGGCTGATCAGTATTCATAAAAGCAGATCATCTGTTCTATCCGTTTGATCCTTGTCTATTTCAATCCATCTTCAATCATGACCGAAGCAATCATCAAAGGTTTGGCGTTGGGTTTATTGCTGGCCATTAGTATGGGTCCGGTCATTTTTTCTATTATTAAACAAAGCATCAGCAACGGGCACCGTGGCGGCCTTGCTTTTATTTTTGGCGTATCGGCCAGTGATCTTACGCTGGTACTCGTCAGCAATATTTTTACTGAGCTGTTCAACCGCTTACTGAAGTTTGAAAAAATAATTGGTGTTGGCGGCAGCCTGTTACTCATTGGTATTGGTGTGTACTTTCTGTTCTTTAAAAAAATAAAACTCAGTGATACGGGCGATGGCATTGAAATGAAACGCAGTGCAGGCGATTATGTAAAGATATTTTTCGCCGGTTATTTCATGAACACGCTTAACCCCAGCGTCATCGCTTTCTGGTTTACCTGGGCTACGGCATTTATTACTATGCCGGTGAATGAACGTATTGCCACTTTTGCCGCCTGTCTTTCCATAGTGCTTATTTCTGATTTGCTGAAAGTTTTCCTGGCAAACAGGATCAGGAGCAAACTCACGCTCCGCACCATTACCATCATCAACAAACTATCGGGCATTATACTTATTGTATTTGGCGTGGTGCTTATTGCCGGGCTGTTATTTTACCGGAAATAGAATTATTTTCAGCAAGCCTTATCTTCTTAACAAACTCTTTCAATTTTGTACTGTTGTTTTGGGGCTCGCTTATGAAACCAATCATTTTTATAGTATCCATCCTGTTTGCATCAGCTGCACATGGTCAGTTTAATGAACTTGTTCTTCGGAAAAATGGTTTTTCAAAAAAACGTTATGCCGAAGGGGCTGTCATTACACTGCAAACAAAACTTGGGTTACGGTACACGGGCACCATTTATCTTATACAAAACGACAGTATCTATTTTATTGATGGTGGCATTCACAAAAACGATGTGGCCATTGTGTATAAACGGCCTAAATCAAAACACCGTTTTCTTCCGTTCAATGGTGAAGCTTTTTTGTACACCAACCTTGGCATTCCGTTGTTTGTAACCGGATTAACAATTAGTGGTGAGCCATTCGTAAAATCACTGCTTTCCGGTATTGGTTTGGTATATATTCCTGTGGCTTTGTACAACCTGCAGCAAGTGATCTTCAAAGGCAATAAAAAATACAGGATCGGGAATAAGTATGATCTGCAGGTACTTGATCTTTATCCATCAGAAAAACTTCCTGAAAAAAAGCAGTAACGTATATTGCAACCCATGGCATCGCAAAAATCCAATACAGGTAAGCGCAGTTTTTTTCAACGCACATTCCGCTTCCTGAAACGTTTATTCATCTTTCTTTTTATTGCCCAGTTTGTTTACATCATTTTACTGAAATGGGTGAACCCGCCTGTTACCGTTACACAACTGGTGAGTTTTGTAAAAGGCGAAGGATTGAAACGTGATTATATTTCATTAGAAGAAATGAACAGCAACGTTCGGCTGGCAGTAATAGCCGAAGAAGATCAACTGTTTCCTGATCATGACGGGTTTGACTGGAAGCTCATTGAAAAAGCGATGAAGCACAATGAAAAAAAGCCAACACGTATCCGTGGTGCATCTACCATTTCACAACAAACTGCAAAGAATGTGTTCCTGTGGCAGGGACGCAGTTGGTTTCGTAAAGGACTGGAAGTGTATTTTACAAAAATGATTGAATGGATATGGGGCAAAAAACGAATTCTTGAAGTGTACCTCAATGTTGTGGAAATGGGTAAAGGTGTATATGGTATTGAAGCTGCTGCTCAACAGTTTTTCAAAAAATCGGCAAAGCAGCTGAACCGTACAGAAGCTGCACAAATTTCAGCAGCATTGCGCAATCCAAAAAAATTCACGGTAAATCCTTTATCAAAAGCTGTAATTGCACGCACGCCATGGATATTGCGGCAAATGAAAAACCTTGAAGGTGATGAAGATATCCGTCAGATCATTTTTGATAATGTGGCAGTAAAAAAAGAAACGCCTGCTAAAAAGAAATCATCGGGCAAGTAACGCATCAACCGCTTTCACTGCTGCTGCAAAACGTTCATCAAAATTTCCACTTACAATACTCCAGGTGGTCGTTTGTTTTTGCATCAATTCTTTGTACACAGCAAAGAGGTCGTTGCGAACCTTTTGTTCAGGATATTCACGAAGCTCATCCTGCACCCAGGGAATATCAGGTTTGCAAAGCAGGTAAAGATCCGGCTGTTGTTGTTTCAGTTCATTAATGATCCACGGATCGCATGAGCCAAACACCACTTCGCTCCACACCTTCATTACATGCATATCCGTATCAAAGAAAATAGTATTTACTTTTTTTCCAATGGCATCGGCTGTGTATTGCTTTGCCATCTCCGATTGATTTTTGGCAATAACCAACAAATCATCAGCAGTGTAAGGGCGACCAAGCATCAGCAGGTATTCACGTGCATATTCAGGACACCAGACCGATTGGTAATGGTTTGCCAACCGTTCGCTTAAAAATGATTTACCTGTAGATTCCGGGCCGAGCAGAATAACTTTCTTTGGGAAGCTCATAAAGGTTGCAAAATAAACGGTGAATAAATACGAAACAATGGGAATACTGCTATCGTAATTTTACTCTTTTCTTCCATTCGGTTAAACCATAAAACGCTATTACCAGGAGCACAGCATAATAAACGCTGGTAAAAACAAGTCCTTTTACAAAGTAAAGTGGTATGGAAACAATATTGGTTAGTATCCACCAATACCAGCTTTCTACTTTCTTTTTTGCCATCAGCCACATACCAGTAAAAGCAGTTGCTGCTGCTAATGCATCAACCCAGGGAATAGCTCCTTCATAAAATCCTTTCTTTAAAAACGTGAGACAAACAAAAAGTGTAACATAGAATGCGGCAAAAAACGAAAGTTGATACAATTGCCAACGCCTGTCTGAAAAACTGATCTCCACTACATGATGCTGGGTTTTGTCTTTCAGTGTCCACAGCCACCAGCCATAAACACTCATAGTGGTATAGAAAATATTTACTGCTGCTTCGCCCAGCAGATGGTATTTATAACTTAAGTAAATATAAATAATGCTATTCACCATGCCTGTAGGATAAACAAGAATATTTTCCTTGCGGCTGAACCATACACTGAGGATGCCGCACACAACAGCAACGTATTCCAGCAGCGTGGTATTCCTCATTCCTTTTACAAACTGGCTCCAGATTTCTTCCATCATGTTTCAAAAATGCAGGGAAATTTCCAGATTGAGGGGTAAAAAATTTCGGTCATCTTTGCAAAAAATTCCAGCGTTATGACGATTGCTGTATTAGGTGCCGGAATGGTTGGGCGGGCCATAGCTTTGGATCTTGCGAGAAATTTTACTGTTACTTCTTTTGATGTTAATGAAACCAACCTGCAACTCCTCAGGCAAAAAAACAGTGAAATAAATACTGTTGTGCAAAACCTGCAGGACTATGATGCATACCATCAACTGCTTCATACGTTCGATTATGTTGTTACAGCTGTACCCGGTTTTATGGGTTTTGAAACACTGAAAGCTGTGATCAACGCCGGTAAAAATGTAGTGGATATTTCTTTTTTTCCGGAAGATGCACTGCAGCTTGATGCATTGGCAAAAGAAAAAAACGTAACAGCTATTGTTGATTGCGGTGTGGCACCGGGCATGAGCAACTGGATCATTGGCCGCTACAATGCCGAAATGAAAATTGATGCGTTTGAAATTTATGTGGGCGGATTACCACTGCATCCGCAACCTCCCTTTTTGTACAAAGCGCCTTTTTCACCCATTGATGTAATTGAAGAATACACAAGACCGGCACGGTTAAAAGAAAATGGCGTGATCATCAGTAAACCCGCTTTAACCGACAGGGAGCTGATGGTATTTGACGGTGTGGGAACACTGGAAGCATTCAATACCGATGGATTGCGTTCGCTGTTGTTTACCATGCCGCATATTCCCACTCAAATCGAAAAAACCTTGCGTTATCCCGGCCATGTAGATCTGATCATTGCTTTGCAGCGGGCTGGTTTTTTTAGTGAAGAAAAGCGAATGGTGAAAGGCATGGAAGTTTCACCGCTGCAGGTTACATCACAATTATTGATCGACCAATGGAAACTGGGCGAAACAGAAGAAGAATTAACCGTAATGAAGGTGTTAGTACATGGCGAAGGAAAAACAGTGGAGTATCATTTGCTGGATGTATACGATAAGGCGACACAGGTTTCTTCCATGGCCCGTACAACAGGTTACACCTGTACTGCAGCGGTGCATTTATTAGCACAGCAGTTGTTTACAGACAAAGGCGTGTTTCCACCAGAGTTAATTGGGCACCGGAAAGATTGCTTTGATTTTGTGCTGAGTTACTTGCAGCAGCGGGGCATACAATGGAAAAAGAAAGACTGACGAAAGTTTCACCAAACTGTAAACGATGAATGTGTTTTTCTGTTAGTTTTACCACCTCAAATAAAAAACAAACATTATGATACGTCACGCAACAGCCGTTTGGAATGGCTCCGGTAAAGAAGGTAACGGACAGCTTACAACACAAAGCACCGTTTTAAGCAACACACAATATTCTTACCTCTCCCGTTTCGAAAGCGGTGTAGGCACTAATCCAGAAGAATTGGTAGCTGCTGCACATGCAGGTTGCTTTGTTATGAAACTGAGCTTTGTATTAGGTGCTGCAGGATTTACACCTGAAAAACTTGAAACAAAATGTGAGATCACTTTTGTGGATGGTACTTTAAGCAAATCGCACCTCATCTTAACAGCAAAAGTGCCGGGTATTGATGATGCAAAATTCCAGGAGTGTGTGAAGGATGCAGAAGCAAACTGCCCCATCTCTAAACTATTGGGTAAAGGTTTGGAAATTTCAAGCACTGCAACACTGGTTGCATAATTGATAGCAATTTCTTTTACAGCCGGTTTTCAAATGAAGACCGGCTTTTTTATTTTACAGGATGGAAAAAATAAATGTTGCAGAAAAGTTTACGCTGTTTAACGATTGCTGGAGCCCGCAGATTGCAGGCGAGTTAAATGGGCAGCACGTGAAACTGGTAAAGTTTAAAGGACCTTTCACCTGGCACCATCACGAAAATGAAGATGAATTGTTTTATGTAGTGAAGGGAAGCTTTGATATGGAGTTTCGTGATAAAACAGTTACACTTAACGAAGGTGAATTTATTGTTGTACCAAGAGGTGTTGAGCACCGACCCAATGCAAAAGAAGAGGTACATGTGCTGCTGTTTGAACCTGCTACAACGTTGAATACCGGGAACGTAGAAAACGAGTTTACAAAGAAAGAGTTGGGGAAGTTGTAGTTTTCCCACTAAGCCACGAAGAACATAAAGAAAAAACGTTGTGTCCTCTGTGTCTTTGTAGGATATTATATTAGTTCGTCCTGTAAAATTTTGATGGCCTTAAATACATTACTCCCTTTTTTGTATTGAATCTTGTAGGCACTTGTCTTCCATTTTGTACAACCTCAAAATGTAAGTGCGGAAAAGCTGAATAACCGGTATTGCCGCTGTAACCAATGATTTGACCTTTTGTTACTGTGTCGCCAGCAGCAACCATTACGCCGTCTTTTTTCAAATGCCAGTAATGTGCAACAGAGCCATCACTGTGTTGTATACTGATGAAATTGCCATCGGAAAGATGTTCGGGTTTTAATCCACCTTTGTCACTGTCGCTTCTTGCTGCAATAACAGTTCCCTCTCTTGCTGCGCAAATGGCTGTTCCTTCTTTAACTTTAAAATCTAATGCAAACTCTCCTTTGTGACTTAGGTTACTATCATATGCCTGTACCAAATAAACTTTCCTGCCTTGTTCAAACGGCAAAACATATACATACGTTTTATCGTTTGTGAAATCGCCGTTCTTTAATTGACGAATCGTGTAGTCACCCTGTGTTTGTGCAATAGCATCAGAACAAAAAAACACAAGCACTAAAATTGAAAGCAGTTTCATATCTACTAAACTACTTTTTCAAACCTTAACAAAAACAAAAAAGCGATGCAATTGCATCGCTTTTTATATCAATAGAATCATTTAATCAAATCATCTGCGGTCGGTCTTACTCTGCTTCAGCCACTACTTCTTCCACTTCAGGGATCATTCGCTTCATCATTCCTTCAATGCCTGCTTTCAATGTGATCATAGATGAAGGACATCCGCTGCAGCTTCCCTGCAAAGCCAAATTCACTTTACCATCTTTAAAACTTTTAAACTGTATAGCACCGCCGTCCATTTCAACTGCCGGCTTCACATAGTTCTCTAAAATTTCCTGGATGCGTTTTACCACATCGCTTTCATCGCCACTCAATACCACTTCTTCTTTCGCAGGTTCAACAATTTTCGATTCGTCAATAACCGGCTTGCCTTCTTCCAGGTAATCTTTCAAAAACTGGCGGATGGTAGGGATCAACTCCTGCCAATCTGTATCGGGAGAAGAACGGGTAAGTGTAACAAAATTGCTGGCTATGAACACTGCCTTTACAAACGGAAAACCAAACAGCTCCTGTGCAAGTGGCGATGCATCGGCTGCAGCCACTTCAGGAAAATCAATGCTTTTACCGGGATACAGGAGTTTGTTGGCTACAAACTTCATGGTTTCCGGGTTTGGCGTCATTTCTGTATAGATACTGATTACGGGATTACCTGTCTGAATCATGATTGTGAAACTTTAAGCTGCAAATTTAGCAAGAAACCGCTGAGTTTGGTGGCGGTTTTCGCATTTTAGCAGTTTTATGACGGACCATTGTTAAAAAACATTCGTAATCGTACATTAGAGTAACTAAAATTCTGGAATATGCTATCCCCAAAAATTGAAAAGGCGCTAAACGAACAAGTTCAGTTAGAAGCAGAATCTTCACAAATTTACCTGGCAATGGCCAGCTGGGCCGAAGTGGAAGGCTACAGCGGTGTATCTGCTTTTTTGTATAAACACAGTGATGAAGAGCGTATGCACATGCTCAAGCTGGTGAAGTTTATTAACGAACGTGGCGGGCATGGCGTTATACCCGCACTAAAAGCTCCTTCTGCAAAATATAAAGGTGTAAAAGAACTGTTTCAGCAGGTACATGATCATGAAATACTGGTGAGTACAGAAATTAACCGCCTCGTGGATATTTGCCTGAAAGAAAAAGACTACACCACGCACAACTTCCTGCAATGGTATGTGAGTGAACAGATAGAAGAAGAAGCATTGGCAAGACAGATCATGGACAAACTGAAACTTATTGGTGGCGATAAAAGCGGTTTGTACATGTTTGACCGTGATGTATCAATGATGGGCAGCACCGGTGTGGGCGGCCCCGGCAAACACTGATTCTTTTTACAGGTACATCGTTCTTCATTACTCTCCTGTTTCTGAAATGTAAAACAGGCAGTACAATGATTTACCCAAAACAAAACGAACATTATGCAGAGAGAATTATTTGGCTGGCACAGTCCGGCACTTGGTAAGGAAATGCCCATTGCTATTTATGGTCATTATGGATTTGCATTGCTGATGGTTCCCACTGCAGCGGCTGATTACTTAGAGTATGAACGTTTTCAGCTGATGGAAACATTAAAGCCATGGATTGATGCGGGAAAAGTAAAGGTCTATTCAGTAAACAGCATCAATACAGAAAGCTGGATGAACAATGAAATGGAAGGCGCACATAAAGCCATCCGTCAAAACCAGTTCAACGAATATATTTTTAATGAAGTGGTGCCGTTCATTAAAACCAATACTTCGTTCGATACACCCATCATTACCTGTGGAGCATCGTTCGGGGCATTGCACAGTATGAATTTGTTTTTAAAACGTCCCGATCTTATCAATGGTGTTATTGCCATGAGTGGTGTGTATGATCTGATGGAGTATACCAAAGGTTACTACGATGAACAGGTGTACTACAATAGTCCCATGCATTACATGCCCAACTTAACCGATCATGCAGTATTGGAGCAGATACGACACAGCAATCATATTCATATTTTCAGTGGAAGTGGTGCTTATGAAGATCCATCAAGCAGCGGACGTTTTGCAAAGATCCTTTACGATAAAGGCATCAATTACGAATTAGACATCTGGGGCGAAGAATGGCCACACGACTGGAATACCTGGCGTGCATTATTACCACATTATCTTGAAAGCAGGTTTTAATTTGAAAAAAACAAAAAGAGCGAAGAGACTATTCTCTTCGCTCTTTTTATTCAGCTTCCTGAAATATTGAAGTAGTATTTTTTTTCGAAATGTTTATTTTTTTGCTAACAGCAGTTCTTCTTCTTTCTTCAACTGCTTATCATAAATGAATGTACCTAATGGTAAAAAAGCAGCCACACCGGCAAAGAAAAATTTTTTGAACGGCCAGTTGTACACTTCTTTCACATAATACGCCAGTGCCACATACAGCACAAATAGCAGCCCGTGTGCCCAGCCCACATATTTTACTGCCAGCGGAAGATCAAACATATATTTCAGCGGCATAGCAATCAGCAACAATACCAGGAACGATATACCTTCTGCAATACCTGTTTTGCGTAGGAGTGATAGTGGTTTCTTATTCATGCTGCAAAGAAACGGCAGGATCAGTGATTACAATCTGTAGTATGGCAATGATTTGCTTTTTTGCAAAAACGATGATTGAGTACATGTGCAGTAATAATGAGCGCTACCGCCGGTATTACAAACACAAATGATGAATACGGGAAATGAATAAACTGGTTAAGCGTAAACAAAACCATACCTGCCGAGAATGGCACCAGCGTTCCCCAGTGATGATGGTGTTTTTTATACCCATGCCACAAGGTGGAAAAGCCAATAACAAAGGCTGTTCCCAGCAGGAGTATTTCAACAAACACATTGTGGATGATATTGATGCCGAAGAGCGGAAGACTGGTAATAAACAAAGGCACTACAGCACAGTGGATGGCACAGGCTACAGATGCGGCAATTCCTAAAGCTTCCCAGTTAATGCGAATGTTCATAAAGGACAGCAAAAATACATATTTGCAATTATGTTGCAAATTTTATTTTCACTAAGATCGACCTGCTTCCCCTTCGTACCTTTGCGGCTTATATTCAGGTCTATGTCAAAAAAGTTGTGGTTTTATCTCAGTTTCTTCCTGTTTCTTATGCTTGCGTTTTATCTCGCCATTTTCTGGGGCACCGATCTTTGGCGCAAGAAGTTGCCCACCATGAACGAAGTGAAAGAGTTTGCTTTCGTTAACCAACTGGGCGACACGATCACCAATAACAATGTAGCAGGTAAAGTGCAGGTGGTGGAGTTCTTTTTTACAACCTGTACCGGTATTTGCCCAAAAATGAATACCAACATGGCAATAATAGCAAAGGATTTTGCCGATGAAGAGGATTTTATGATCCTGAGCCATACAGTTGATCCGGAGAAAGATTCTGTTGCCCGGTTAAAACATTATGCTGATTCAATGAAGATCGATCCGGCCAAATGGATGATGCTGACCGGCACAAAGGAAAAGCTTTACGAAGCTGCACGTAAAAGTTATTTGCTCGATGATCAGCATGACAATACAGAGCCATTGGCCGATCAGTTTATTCATACACAACTGTTTGCCCTTGTAGACAGGAGCGGAAAGGTTAGAGGCATTTACGATGGACTTGATAAAAAAGAATTGGCGAAGCTTAATGAAGACATCAACCTTATTTTAAAAGAGCGGTATGATGGCCCCCGTTTTGTGAACGGAATTTTTCAAAACAACCCTAATTAAGTAAATTACAGTATGAGCGAAGCGATCAAAGATTTGCTGAAAAAAAACCACATGAGTGTAACCGACAGCCGGTTGCAGATACTGGACATGTTCTATCATGCACCGGGAGCGCTTGCGCATGCTGATATTGAAAAGAAAGCCAGCGATAAAATTGACCGTGTAACCATTTACCGTACACTGCAGACATTTGAAGAAAAAGGGATCATACACACCATTCCTACTTCTGATAATTCTGTAAAGTATGCGTTGTGTAAAGACCGTTGTGAAGAAGGTCATCACCACGATAACCATGTACACTTTATTTGCGACCAGTGTGGTAAAACCATTTGCCTGGATGATGTATTGGTGCCTGAAGTAAAACTTCCAAAAGGTTTTCAGCCTGACCGCAGCAATATGGTGGTGAACGGGTTTTGCAGTGATTGCAGAAGCTAGGACAAAGAGATTAAAAAGAAAAAAGTTAAAGAGAAGTTACACACTTCTCTTTTCTATTTCCGGTCGTTTCCATCAATCGTGAAACAGCACCTGCCTCTTTTTCTTTTTTCACTCTTTTACTCTTAGCAAAAAAAAAAATGCCCTCCCGTAGAAACGGCAGGACATGATTAATGTTCTGATTTAGCAGTGCAAATATCGGTATTAATTACTTAAGATCATCCATTTCCGTTTTTACAAAATCCATGAGGGTTTTGATATGGTTTGGAGAGAAATCAAATTTCAAGCCAGCCGCTTCATACAATTGGGGCAATGTTTTGGTGCCGCCAAGGCTCAGTGCGTTGATGTAGTTCTGCAAAGCCTGTTGCTGGTTTTGCTTGAACTGCATCCATAAACCAATAGCGCCGAGTTGTGCAATGCCATACTCAATATAGTAGAAAGGCACTTCAAACAAGTGCAATTGGCGTTGCCATTCAAACGGGCGGAAATGTTCAAGGCCGCTGTAATCAATAAGCCCGGTAGTGTATTCATTTGCCAGTGCCATCCATTTGGTGCCACGCTCTTCGGCAGTATGTGTTGGGTTTTCGTAGATCCAGTGCTGAAATGCATCAATGCGTGCAATCCAAGGTAAAATGGTGAGCACACGTTCCAGTTGTTTAAATCTTGCACGGCGCAGCTCTTCTTTATCGCTAAAGAAAATATGCCAATGCTCCATGCTGAAGAGCTCCATCGCCATGCTTGCTACTTCGGCAATTTCAGCACCATATTCTTTAAAACCGGTCAATTCAAGAGCATGTGTAAGGAATGAATGAACAGCATGACCACCTTCGTGAACCATAGTGGTTACATCATCCAATGTGCCGGCAGCATTCATAAAAATGAACGGTGCTCCTGTTTCAGCTAACGGCATATTGTAACCGCCGGGAGCTTTTCCTTTGCGGCTGTCGAGATCAAAACGCTTCAGTTCACGCATTTTGCGTAAGCAATCAGCAAAGAATGGATTGAGTTGTTCAAAGCACTCGATGGTTTTTTCTGTCAACTCTGTTCCATTTGTAAACGGCTGCAGCGGTTGTATTCCTTCCGGCTCTGCTTCCATATCCCATGGACGCAGGTGATCAATACCAATTGCTTTTCCGTGTTCTTCGTAAATGAGCTTCACCAGCGGTACCACATGCTGCTTCACAGCTTCATGAAAATTGAAACAGTCCTGTGGCGCATAATCAAAACGGCCCAGCTCTTTAAACTTATAATCACGGTAGTTGCTGAAGTCTGCATTTAACGCCAGCTGATGACGCTTTTCCACCAGCTTTCCAAACAACTCACTCAGTGCTTCACGATCTTGGTAACGGCGGTTCTGCACTTTTAAATACACTTCTTCACGCAGGCTGCGGTCGGGGCTTTCCAAAAATTTAGCGGCTTGCTGTAATGTGTATTCTTTGCCACTTACTTCCACCGTCATTTTTCCTGCAATTTGACCAAACTGCTGTTGCATCACATTCAGCTCAGCCATAATGGGAATATTGGCTTCACGAAACAGATCGATGCTTTTTTTGATGGAGCGTATGTAGGTAAAATATTTATCGGTATCCAGTTCTTTTGTGAATGGCGAATCAACAAG